>CAMMQC010000008.1 GCA_946498975.1 uncultured Mycoplasmatota bacterium | reverse complement strand
TTCATATCTAGCACTTAAATTGTACCACATTTTTATTTTCCGAACAACTCTAATAATGGAAGGAGTAAGAAAATGAAAAAGATATTATTAGAAACAAGTTTGAGTAAGAATTACTGATAGTATCTCTGACGTTAGTAATGTTAATAACTTTTGATAAATTAATAGCTAATTTGTTACTTTTTCTGTTGACACAATCTATCTATTATGATACTTTATAAGTAGAAGAGGCGATGTATAAAAAAGATGGGGAAAAGGAGGTTATGAAAAATTTTAAAAAAGTATGAATTTTATAAATTGAAGTGATTTTTGATATGAATATTTAAAATTCGTCTAGAGAAAACATTAAATTGAAGAGGTATTTTTCCTGAATTTTAAATTTTACCTTTTTGCAATCATTTATTGACTATGTTATATGTATTGCAGAAAGGAGGAATTTCCTTGGCTATTACTAAGAAAAGATTTGAAGAAATAGTTAAAGACTTAAGAAGAAAAGGTGAGATTGTTCCTGCTACTTATGACTGTATATATAAAGCTATTATGAGAAACTGTCCTAAATATAGAGCAGATACTACATCTAAATTAACAAGTGTATCTAAAGAGTTAATATTAAATACTTATAAAGAAATGAATACTGAGTATGTAATAGATAATGTTTTAGAAAAAGGTAAAGTATCAGATGTTTTATTTAAAACAAAAGGCTATGTTTTTAACTTTGAGTTTAATAATAGAAAATGGAATGGCTTAATTGAGAGAAATGATGCTTATTTAGGTAAAATAAAAAATGATTTAATAAGAAAAGCGAAAAGTTATGCTAGTATGCCTAAAGTAATACAGATAAATATTAATAACTTTTATTGTTTCTTAAATAAGGAGAATCTATTAGAATTTAAATCAAGAGATAAATATGGAATAATAGAAAGTGATAAATGGGGTAAAATATATGTTAATTTAAAATTAATAAGAGAAAAGTATGATAGAGGATTAGAGTTAACTAAATTAGAAAAAGAACTAGTAATATTAACTTTAACAAAAGTTGATGAGATTGAAAAGATAGCGGAAGGAGATGTTGAGTTGATGGAAGTTGCTAATGAATTAAAAAGATTAACTAATGATGCATATACTATTGGACTTTATGATGAAGAAGAGGAAAGAAGAAGAATAGAAAACAGTATAAAAATTACTGCTAAAAAACAAGGACTTAAACAAGGACTTAAACAAGGAGTTAAACAAGGCATTAAGCAAGGTGCTAGTAATGAAAAAAAATCTATTGCAAAGAATCTTCTTAAAGATGGATTACCTATTCCTAAAGTATGTGAGTATACAGGACTATCTAAAAGTCAAATAGCAAGGCTTATGTAGAGAAACATTTAAATACTAAAAGAAAACTTAGTACATCATTAATATTGTTTTTAAATCCCCATAGTAAAACTATGGGGACTATTTAGTCATTATCCTTAACTTATCATAATTTTCTAAGCCTTTAGAACTTCCTTCTGGTAATAGATATATATAATAGGCTTTTAATCTTGGTCTTATAAAATTTTCTGTTCTAATACTAGGATATATTGCCAGTATATTATTCTCTTTATCTGTAACAATTATATCTAATTTTTGACATACAAAATAAGTATTAATCATTTTCTTTTTCGGATAACATAAGCCTTCTTTTATAGGATAAAGATAAAATCTAAAGCCTTTAATTCTATCTATAAATTTAGTAACTGTTTTAAACTTAATTTTTTTATTACCGTTTTTTATGTATTTTTCCATTAGACTCACCTCTTAAGTAATATAACATTATTTTAAAGTTAAATCTAGAATAAATGCTATATTTGTGTTATTATAATGAAGAAAGAAAGGGAGGTAATAAAATGAGTGGACATTCAAAATGGGCTACTATTCATAGAAAGAAAGGATTAATAGATGCAGCACGTGGTAAAGTTTTTCAAAAACTTGCTAAAGAATTATATGTCGCTGCTAAAAGTGGAGCGCCAGATCCCGATAGTAATGCAGCACTTAGACTTGTAGTTGAGAAAGCTAAAGCTGCTAATATGCCTAAAGATAATATCCAGAAAGCTATTGATAAGGCTAAAGGAGCCGGTAATGGAGAAAATTATGAAAGTATAAGATATGAAGGTTATGGACCAGCAGGAGTTGCAATAATGGTAGATTGTTTAACTGATAATCGTAATAGAACTGCATCAATGGTACGTAGTACTTTCTCTAAACGTGGAGGTAATTTAGGTACTGATGGTTCTGTTAGTTATATCTTTGAGAGAAAAGGAATTATAGAAATACCTAGTGATTATGATGAAGATGAAGTAATGTTAACTGCTCTAGATGCAGGAGCATTAGATATGGAAAAAACGAGTGATACATATTTAATTACAACTCCTAGTGATAAATTTATTGCAGTTAAAGATGCTCTTGCTAATATCGGTGTAGCAGAATTCTTAACTAGTGAAGTTACAAATGTAGCCAACAATGAAGTAGAACTTGATGATGAAACTAAAGAAAAAGTATATAATCTAATAGAGGCTTTAGAAGATATAGATGATGTACAAGATGTTCATCATAATATGAAAGAGGCCTAAGATGAAATTAACAGTATATATCGCTAATATAATATTAAATTTGCTTTCTACAGTTTTATTTCTAATTCAGACTGGTAATATTAGAATAAATGCTTTTATTGAAGATTATCAATACACTGATGAGTTTATAAATATATTTAATATTATTAAGATAGTAATTACAGTTTTATTTATAATTCTTATATTTTTCAACTATAAAATTCAAGATAAAGAAAAGAAAAATACATTATTATATGCTATATGTTTAATAGAAATATTTACTATAGCAGGTCTTCTTTTAATGAATTCATTTAATATCTTTGTTCCTCTTAATGTTATATTAAGTATAGTTTTGATTATTAAAGATAGGAGAGAAAAAAGTGTATAGTTATATTATAGGAAAAGTAACAGAAGTTATGTCTAATGCTATCATTTTAGAGAACAATGGGATAGGGTATCTTATTAATACACCTAATCCCTTTGCCTTTCTAGAAGGTAATGAATATAAAGTTTATCTATATCAACAAATAAAAGAAGATGAACATAGTTTATTTGGTTTTAAAACTAAAGAAGAAAAAGATTTATTCTTAAAACTTATTAGTGTTAAAGGACTTGGCCCTAAAATGGCTCTACCTATTATCGCTACTGGTTCAATTAATGGTATTAGTGATGCCATTAATAGAGAAAATATTCTTTATCTAAAGAAATTTCCTAAAATAGGAGAGAAACTTGCTAAACAAATGATTCTTGACTTGAAAGGAAAACTTGATGATTTAAGTAGTGGAGAAGAAGTTGTTAAAGATACAAGTGAAGAGTTAAGAGAAGCCTTAATTGGACTTGGTTATAAAGATAAAGAGATTAAGAGTATAATATTAAAAGTAGATAATTCTTTAAGTATAGAAGACCAAATAAAAGAAGCCTTAAAATTATTATTAAAGTAGGTGATTAAATGGAACGTGTTGTAACTAGTGAAGAGTTAGTTGATGATGGTGTAGTAGATAATACTATTAGACCTGAAGTATTAGATGAATATATAGGCCAAAGTGAAGTAAAAGAAAATATTAGAGTCTTTATAGAAGCTAGTAAGATTAGAGGAGAAGTATTAGATCATGTACTTTTATATGGTCCTCCAGGATTAGGTAAGACAACACTTGCCTTTATTATCGCAAGAGAACTTGGTGTTAATATTAAAACTGCTAGTGGTCCATCTATTGAGAAAAGTGGAGACTTAGCGGCGATTTTATCAACTTTAGAACCAGGAGATGTCTTATTTATAGATGAGATACATAGAATGCCTAGATACATTGAAGAAATACTATATCCTGCGATGGAAGACTTTACTTTAGATATAATAATTGGGGGAGAAGGAAGTTCTCGTAGTATTAAAATAGATCTACCTCCATTTACATTAGTAGGTGCAACGACAAGAGCAGGAGATTTATCTGCACCACTTCGTGATAGATTTGGTATTATATCTAAATTAAAATTCTATACAACAGAAGAGTTAACAGAAATTATTAAAAGAACAAGTAGAGTTTTAGAGATGCCAATAGATGATAATGCTGCAATTGAACTTGCTAAAAGAAGTAGAGGAACACCAAGAATTGCAAACCGTCTCTTTAAAAGAGTTAGAGACTTTGCTTTAGTAGATAAAAAAGAATCTATTGATTTAGATGTTATGAATAAAGCCTTAGAGAGATTAAAAGTAGGTAAGAGTGGACTTGATGAGACTGACCATCAATTACTTAGAGCGATTATTGAAAGATTTAATGGAGGACCTGTTGGAATAGATGCTTTAGCATCTTCAATAGGAGAAGAAACATCTACAATAGAAGATGTAATAGAGCCATATCTATTACAAGAAGGATATTTAAAAAGAACAAGTCGTGGTAGAATGGTAACAGAAAAAGCTTATAAGGAGCTTAATATAAATTACCAAGGAGGACTTTTCGGAGTTGATTTAGATGTATAATGATTTAATTAACTTATTACAACAAGAACTATTGATTAATAAATATAATGAAAAATTAATTCCTTTTTGGTTAGGAAATCTAAAATGTAGTAGAGAATATGATGAAGATAAACAAAGAATAATACTTAAAGTAAATGAAATGTATAAAAAAGAGAAGATAGAACATCACTCTAAAGTTAGTTTCTTGTTAGGATTAATTTCATTTCTAAATAAAATTAAAAATTATGATGACTATTCTCTTCTTAGTTTTTATTTTCTAGGTTTCTATTTTTGTGATTATGATAATGAGGAGTTAGAAAGCTTTGTTAATGCTAAAATATCACCTAAGATAATAAATATAATCGCTGCAAAAGTAGATAGTTTATATGAGAAAAGTAGTTACTTGGATTATTACCAAGAAAAAGATGAGGAAATGTTAGATGACTTTACTAATAAGACTAGTAATGAGAGAAGAGAAAAAATAGGTTTTGCAGAAAATGCTAGCTTTGATGGGAGGTATACATATGAGATTAGAAGAATTTGATTATAATTTACCTGAAGAATTAATTGCTCAAACACCAATTAAACAAAGAGATGCTTCAAGGCTTATGGTACTTGATAAGAAAAATGGTGAAATATGTCATAAACATTTTTATGATATTATAGATTATCTTAATAAAGGGGATACTTTAGTATTAAATGATACTAAAGTCTTACCTGCTAGATTAATAGGTGAGAAAGTTAGTACTAAAGCAGTTATTGAAGTATTATTATTAAAAAATAAAGAGAAAGATACATGGGAGTGTTTAGTTAAGCCTGCTAGACGTATTCATGTAGGTGATGTAGTATCTTTTGGTGATGGGTTATTAAAATTAACTTGTACAGAAGTTAAAGATGAAGGTATTAGAGTGTTTGAGGCAAGTTATGAAGGAATATTCTATGAACTATTAGATAAACTTGGTACTATGCCACTACCTCCATATATTCATGAAAAGCTAGAAGATAAAGATAGATATCAGACTGTGTATGCTAAAGAAGTAGGAAGTGCTGCTGCTCCTACTGCAGGGCTACATTTTACAGAAGAGTTACTTGAAAGAATAAAAGAGAAAGGTATAAATATTGTATATCTTACTCTTCATGTAGGACTTGGTACATTTAGACCTGTTAAAGTAGAAGATGTTACTAAACATAAAATGCATAGTGAGTTTTATTCATTAAGTAGTGAAGTTGCTAATATCCTTAATAAAACAAGAGAAAATGGTAAAAGAATAATAGCAGTTGGAACAACTTCAACTAGAACATTAGAGACAGTTTATGGTAAGTATGGAGAGTTTAAAGAAGACCATGGCTTTACTGATATCTTTATTTATCCAGGTAAAGAGGTTAAGAGTATAGATGGACTTATTACTAATTTCCATTTACCTAAATCAACCTTAATCATGTTAGTATCTGCTATAGCAGGGAAAGATAATATCTTAAATGCATATAACATTGCAGTTAAAGAGAAATATAGATTCTTCTCTTTTGGAGATGCAATGTTTATAAAGTAGGAGGTTCGTTATGGGTGAATTAAAAGATGAATTAATTGAAATAAAGGATTATTTAAAAAAATCAAAAATATATTATAAAGTTGTTGGTAGTGATAAAATACATACAATTACACCTACAACATATGGCTTTTTAAAAGGGAAAGTTTTTGATTTAGAAATATTAAGTAAGCACTCATATTATGTAAAAGATAATATTAGTTATATTCATTTTCATAAGAGCCTAGGTGAAGATGTAGTGTGTAATACTAACTATATAAGAACTATAAATCCTAATACCAAAGTTCTAATTACTATGGATGATAAAGAAAGTTATAAATATAGAGTTTATGCTAAAGATGTAACTATAAGAAATGAAAGAGATAATAAAGTTATATTTACTGTTGAAATAACAGATTCTATTAATGGTGTTAACTATAATAAAGGAAGAGATTTTGTTATATATGATGCTTCCAAAGTAATTTTATGTGGGAATCCTAAAGTTCCTGATTTAACAATTAATTCATCTTTCTTAGAGGTTAGTAATATAAGTGAATATATTAGTTCTTTGATTCATCGTGGCGAGGATATAAAACTTAATAATATTAATTGTAATTTGCTTGAATTTGAGACAGATGCTGAAAATATTGAGGTTCAAAACAGCAATATTAAAAACTCTCATTGTAGCTTTAATAATTGTGTTAATCCTATTTTTGTAAATTCTACTTGGAAAGTAAATACACCTTTAAGATATGTAGATGGTACTTTAGGTAATAGTGAAACTGGTATTACAATTACAGATGAAACCTTTAGTAAAGAAAGTATAGAGTTAGGAAGAGCATATGCAACTTATGGGCTTAGGGAATTTTTAAATAATGTTAAAGATGTAAATGCTTTAGATATTAATCCTAAACTTAAAGCGATAGATGAAAGAAAAATAACTTTAAAAGAGGAATATGATAGACAAATTGCTGTCTTAGAAGATAAAAAAGATGTAATAATAAATGGATATCAAAAACGTAAAGTTAAAAATTTAGTAAGGAAAAAAGAAAATTAAGTAAGTTAGATATAATTAAGACCAGAGAAACTTTAGAAGCCTCTGGTTATTTATTGAGTAATCACTCACAAAAGTGTTGACTGATGTGAACAATTACTAATTTATTTAAATTAAATGTTGAAAAACTATTATTTATCATATATAATAAGAGACGTATTGGAGGAAGAAATATGGAAAAGAAAGAAACTAAAAAAGAAACAAATAAGAAAAATTATCATAATATTGAAATAAAAGTTGAAGGAAAAGAGTGGACTGATGCTGTTGATAAGGCTTATAAAGAAAAAGCAAAAGATGTAGAAGTAGATGGCTTTAGAAAAGGTAAATGCCCAAGAAATATCTATGATAAAAAGTATGGTAAAGACTATTTACTAGATGCAGCCGACTTAGTAATTCAAGATGCTTATACTAAAGCATTAAAAGAAAATGATTTAGTACCAGTAGTACAACCTGAGCCTAACTTAAAGAGTTTAGATGAAAAGAGTGTTACTTTTACATTTAAAATTATTACTAAACCAGAAGTTAAGATTAAAACATATAGAGATTTAGGAATTAAACCTAATGAAGTTAAAGTAACTAAAGAAGAAATAGATTATGAGTTAGGTCATCTTTTAGAAAGATATGAAGAATTAGTTAATAAGAGTGATGATGGTAAAGTTGAAAACGGTGATGTTGCAGTTATTGACTTTGAAGGATTTAAGGATGGAGAGCCTTTTGAAGGTGGTAAAGGAGAAAATTATTCTCTAGAAATAGGAAGTGGAACATTTATTCCAGGATTTGAAGAACAATTAATTGGTATGAAGTCTGGTGAAGAAAAAGAAATTAAAGTAACTTTCCCAGAAGATTATATGGAAGAGTCTTTAAAAGGACAAGAAGTAACATTTAAAGTAAAAGTACATGAAATTAAAACTAAAGAAAAAAGAGAATTAGATGAAGATTTCTTCTTCGATCTTGGTATTGAAGGTGTTAATGATGAAGAGAGCCTTAGAAAAGAAATAGAAGCTAATATAAAAGCTAATAAAGATATGGAAGAAGAAAATAAATATATTGATAAACTACTTGAAGAAGTATCTAAGAATGTAGAAGTTGATATTCCAGAAGAAATGGTAGATGAAGAAACAGATAGATTACTTAGAAGAGCAGAACAACAAATGGCTATGCAAGGAATTAGTTTAGATTTATATTATCAAATTACTAAATCTACTGAAAAAGATTTAAGAGATCAACTTGAAAAAGAAGCTTATCAAAACGTATTATATAGATTAATGCTTGAAGAAATCATGAATATGGAGCATATTGAAGTAAGTGAAGAGGAAGCAATGGAAGAAGCTAAAAGACTTGCTGAACGTTATCAAATGGAATTAGATGATTTCTTAAATGAATTTGGGGGTATTGAGATGGTTCAATATGACGGGGAGATGAGAAAAACTATTGAATTATTAAAAGAATTAAATAAATAGTTGCTAGATTTTAAAATCTTTGATAAAATTACTAGAGAAAAAAGGAGGGAAAACGTATGGCAAAGAAATTAGGACATAGACAAAAGAAGACTTTTGTATGCTCAGTTTGTGGTAATGAGAATTATAGAGAAGAAAAAAATGTAAATAATACTCCAGGAAGAATGGAGATTAGTAAATATTGTAAATTCTGTGGTAAACACACAACTCATAAAGAGAAGAAATAGTAATATAACAGTCATTTAATGACTGTTTTAAGTCTATAAGAAAGGAGTAAGTAAAATGGTTAATTCAAATGATTTTAAACCAGGTATGACTATTCAATTTGAGGGAGGAATCTATACTATAATTGAAAGTCAACATGTTAAACCAGGTAAAGGTGCTGCTATAGTAAAAGCTAAGATGAAAAACTTAAGAACAGGTTCTATTGTAGAGAAAACATTTAATGCAGGTGTTAAAGTAGAAACTGCTCATATCTCTAAGAAGACAATGCAATTCTTATATAGTATGGGAGATACTTATTATTTCATGAGTATGACTGATTATGAACAAATAGAACTTGATAAGAGTGTTATTGGTGATGATGCTAAATACTTAAAAGAAAACTTAGAAGTTGAAATTACTTTCTTTGAGGGTGAGATGTTAGGATTATCATTACCTGATAAAGTAGTTATGAAAGTAACTAAGACAGAAGATGCTGTTAAAGGTAATACGTCAAGCGGTGCGATGAAAAATGCTGAGTTAGAGACAGGTATGACTATTCAAGTACCATTATTTATTAAACAAGATGAAGATATCTTAGTAAGTACTAAAGATGGTAAATATGTATCTCGTGCTTAAAGAAGTATGAAAATTAAAAAATTGGCTCTATAAAGTAGAGTCAATTTTTAATTTTCTTTAAAGAAATGAGAAAATTTATAAAAAAGAATACAATATATAGGATTAAAGAAAAAGATATAATTACATTGATGTAAAGTGAGAAATGTATACTTTACTTGGATATTTAACTTGATAATATGTAATACACGCTGAATAATGTTATTGATAATAAAAAAGTGTTGAATTTTATTATTTATTCATCACTTTTATTTTCTTCTGTAATTCTTCCTATTCTAAAGCTATATTTATAATCATTATTATTATATTCTTTTAAGCTAAATTCTAGTCCTTGATATTGAAAAAATTCTGAAGTTTTACTATCATTGTTACTTGTGTTATCTAGTGTTTCAAATACTTTATTATAAATTAAATCTATAGTATCATTATCGATATCATTATTATTTGCTATTATCATATTAGTTATAATTTCTTTTGATTTACTATTCTTATTATTAAAATTAATACTTATGATATTAATATTATTATCTTCTTTTAAATTAAATGTAATTTCTATATTATCTATTACAATTTTATTATTATTTATATCGTCTATATTAATATCTTCATCATTAATCTCATTGAAATCAACAATTAAATCTTGTAATGAAATGTTATCAATTGTATCTACTTCAATTAAATCTGAATAGGAATCTTCTTCTTTCCATTTTGCTACTGTTTTATGATCTATAATGGATTTTGTGACTTCTGTAGCGATAAAATAGCATAGAATACTTAAAATGATTGTAACTATTATAAAAATAATTATTTGTTTTTTTGTTAATTTCTTTTTTTCTTTCTTTTTCAATTTAATCACCACTTTATTAATTATAACAAATATTTACACTATAGTCTTTTCTTTTTATATATTTTTTTAAAAAAAGTTGTTATACTAATAGAGGTGATGTGTGGCAGGTTCTATCGTGAAAAGCGATAGGTAAGTTTTTTACAACTTGCAACTGATAAAACAAAAAGTAGAATGAATGGGTAACGCCATGAAATGCTTTCCATAAGAACTGCGACATGCATAATGATAGTAATAGATATTAATATGTATGGGAACTCGCTAAAGACGACTGAAGTATGCCTTAATGATAAATCAAGGAAATGGTTATAGAGGTATAATCTGCATATGATAGGTCGGTGGTCTATAAAATACTCATGGATAGAATATTAAGAACTAGCGATAGTCTTAGTCGACGAATTCTCGAGTGTACAGGTCTAGAGATAACATGTTAGAAATGACATGAACACCAAAGGTGTTGTAGATGTGGTAAAGTAAGAATATCACCTATGAAATACCATATAGTATTAAAGGTACTATCAAGTCTACAGGCTTATAGAGAAGTCCTAAAAGTATATATGAATAGATAGTTTTATCGGAACTTGATAAGCAAGGAATACAAGAGCCCTATTAGGCTATGACGGTATTGTTAAGGAAAAGTAATGACTATAACTTAACTTAATCCTTGTGAAAGCGGTGTCAAAGTACTGTAGAAGCATCGATAATAAGATGTGGAGGGAAAGGCACTAGTCAGAGTTAATCTTCTACTAGAAAAGTTTATAATAATCATAGGTTCTATTATAGACTAAGAGAAGTATAAGGCAGGAAACTGTACTGACTGACTATGGGAGAAGAGAAAACTAAAATCGTGCAACTAAGAAATAACGAATATTATTGTATGCAAGAAGAGTTTGATGTACTTAATAAAAGAAGTAAAAATAATTATGTATTCCATGATTTAATGAAATACATAAATGAAGATACTAACATTAGGCTAGCCTATAGAAACATCAAAAATAATGGTGGAAGTAAAGCTAGAGGACTAAGTGGTAATAATATGGATTTTATAAGTAATATGAAACTCTATAAGTACTTGAAGAAGATAAAAGAACAACTAGATAATTATACACCATCAACGATTAAAAGAGTTGGTATTCCTAAATCTAATGGAAAAATTAGATATCTAGGAATAAAAGAGCCGATAGAAAAGATTGCCCTACAAGCGATATATCAAGTACTAAACCCAATACTAATTCCTAAATTTCATAATAATAGTAATGGCTTTATAGAAGGAAGAAGTTGTTCTAGGGCAATAAGTCAAATGACTAACTATGTTGTAAAAGAAAAGCTTTACTATGTGGTAGATATAGATATCAAAGGATTCTTTGATAATATAAACCATGGTAAACTCTTAAAACAGTTATGGCAACTAGGAATACGAGATAAGAATCTACTGTCAATCATTTCAAAGATGCTAAAAGCAGAAGTCAAAGGTGTAGGAATACCTAATAAGGGGACTCCACAAGGAGGAATACTATCACCGCTACTTGCAAATGTAGTATTAAATGAACTAGATTGGTGGTTAGATAGTAAAAAGAATAAAGGTATTCGATTTGTAAGATATGCCGATGACTTTAAAATATTGTGTCCTACATATCAGGTTGCAAGTGATATGTTAGATAAAACAACAATATGGCTAAAGAAAAGGCTAAAACTTGAAGTGAGTGAAGAGAAAACCAAAATAGTAAATCTAAAGAAAACAAACTCTTACTTTTTAGGCTTTAGATTTAAACTAAAGAAACATAAGGGTAAGTTAAAAGTAGTTAGTAATATGACTGACAAAGCCATTAAAAATACAACTGATAAACTTAAAAAGCAGGTACGAGAAATTAAGAAAAGTAAATGGAATAAGAAAAAATGCAAAGAAGAAATAGATAAATATAATAGTATGGTGATAGGAATACATGGATATTACTGTAAAGCTACTAATATATTACCTAACTTGCATAAACTTGGGATTATAATAAATGCATACATAAATAAGAATTTCTTAGGAGTTCTTACTTTCGACGAAGATATCAATGAAGATAACTTTGTAGTAAAAACATATGGTAAAAAGATACCATATATAAGAGGTAAACCTCTAGCCTTGATAGAAAAAGTAAAATATCAAGAGCCAAAATATAAAGGAGATAAAATTGATTACTATGATAGTAAATCAAGAGATAAGTTCTATAAAGAACTAAAGATTAAAACCTTTATATGATAGAGATAATACTCAAAAATCCTTACCCAAATGAAACAGTAGAATTTAATGATAATGTAATATCAAAGTTCTGTGGACAATTAGGTAAATATGCTTTTACTAATAAAATGATACTAGATATATCAAATTTAAAAATAGTTAAAAGGAAAAATACTCCTTTTAACAATAAATATGATAATATAATTCTAGTAGAAAAGAAAGTAAAAGAACTAATAGAAAAGAAAGAAGTTGATGACTTGATAGAGATGATAAGACTCAAAAAGGGGTTGACTTCTAAACAACTAGAGGAAATAAATATTATAAGAAAGGAGAACAACTTGCTAACAATTTAGTTTTGGAACTCTATAATATAAACAGAGTAAAAGTAAAAGACTAACTTTGATGGCACGCCGTATGATTAGAAATAATCACGTACGGTGTAGGGTTGGGGAAAAGGCGGAGGATACAGAGCCAAAGCTTTACCTATAATTATAAGAATGAAATATTTAGCGATAGGTCATGCATCTTATGATGTTACTTTTAGAGTTGATAAATATCCTAAAGAAAATACTAAACAAAGAGTAGGTAAACACATAGATTGTGGAGGAGGTCCTGCTAGTAATGCAGGATACTTGTTAGCTTTGTGGGGATGTGATGTAGCATTTCAAGGTGTAGCAGGTAATGACTATTATGGTAAATTAATAAAAGCAGAGTTTAACAGTGTAGATGTTGATACTACTTACTTAGAATTAGTTGATAACTTTAATACTGATCTTAGTATTATTTTAGCGAATGCTACTAATGCTAGTAGAACAATACTAACTAGTAAAGATGATAATGTTCCTAAATGCAGTGTGCCTAATGATAATAAGTATGATGTGATTTTAGTTGACGGTGAAGAGGAAGAGATGAGTAGGAGAATATTACAAAACAATGATACTGCTATTAAAATAATAGATGCTGGTAGTTATAAACCGTCTACAGTTGCTTTATGTTCTTTAGTAGATTATTTAGTATGTTCTAAAAATTTTGCTCTTGATTATACTAAAATGAATTATGATGGTAGTATAGAAAATTTAATAGAAATTCACAAGAAATTAACTAACGATTTTAACAATACAGTTGTTATTACTTTGGAAGATAAGGGATGCTTTACTAAAATAGGGGAAGAATATAAATTAATACCTAGTGTTAAAGTAAAAGCAGTTGATACTACTGGTGCTGGGGATATTTTTCATGGAGCTTTTACTTATTTTATAACACATAATTATTCTCTTGAAGATACTTGTCGTCTTGCTAATTTAACAGGAGCTTTATCAACTTTAAAAGTAGGAGGAAGGTATTCCATGCCAAAACTTTCTGCTGTTTTAGAAAGAAAGAATTTAGTTGATATTATCTAGTTATCCTAAAATAGATTTACATGGTATGGATAGGGAATATGCTATTTTTAAAGTGAGAGAATTTATAGAAGATTGTTACAAATTAAAACATGAGTATGCTGTTATCATTCATGGTATTGGAAAAGGAATATTATCTAAAGCAGTTTTTAACTATTTAAAAAATGATAAACGTGTGTTAGAATATAAAATAGATTTTATGAATCCTGGCTGTACACTTGTACGATTAAAATTTGACAATCCTTAAGTTTTGTGGTATAATATGCCCAAACTTAAGGAAAAGGGGGCATGGAACTATGTATACAGAAGAAAATGCTAGAGGTCGTTTTCCACTACGTGATATTTTACTAAAAGCTATTGTAGTTATAATTTTTATAGTTTTGATTATATTTATTATTACTAAAGTAACTAGTCCTACTAGTAATAATAAAACAGCTAGTTCAGACTATGATAAAGTATTTAGTGCAAACTTAGAGTCTATGGAAAATGCAGCCTTTGAATATTTTACAAAAGATAGATTACCTAAAGAAGTAGGAGATAATATAGAACTAACATTAAGAGAAATGGTTAATTCTAATCTTCTAGAAGCATTTACTGATTCTAATGGTAAATCATGTGATGTTAATGAAAGTTTTATTAGACTTACTAAGAATGATAATGATTATACTTTAAGAGTTAATTTGAAGTGTGAAGATAAAGAAGACTATTCTTTACAAAAAGTAGGAGAATACAGCTACTGTGATAAGACTATCTGTAAGAGGGATAGTAGTAAAGAAAAAGATGAGAAGAAAGAAGAAGAGACTGAAGTTACTAAAGAAGTAGATATTACAGAAGATACTAATAATAATAGTTCTAATATAAAGAATAGTGGTTATAATAATAGTAGCAACAGTAATACTGGTAGTGCAAATAATAGTCCACCAGCACCATCAAATGGAAATCAAAAGACAACAATGTATGAATATAGGAAAGTTACTAACCCAATATTTTCAGCTTGGAGTAGTTGGAGTAGTTGGGCTCGTAATAGTAATAGATATAGTGCTATTAAATGTAGTGATACAGATGTTAATTGTTTGAAAGAAATTCAACTATATTCAAGGAAAGAAAAAGTAGGTACTTCTAATGGTAGACCAGTTTATGCTACTGTACATTATTATAGTACGAGAACTAGGACTTTATTAAGTAGTGGTGGTACTGATACTAAATGGAGTACTTATAATGATACTAATTTATTAAATCAAGGATATACCTATACAGGTAATATAAGATAGGGGGAATTAATATGATGAGTAGTAAAATAATTGGATTTTATAGGTGTAAAGATGATGATGGTAGTGATTTATATATTTATGTTACAAAGTTGCCATCTGGTAAGTTAGATTATAATTTTACTAAAGACTGGGATGAAGCGGCTAGTATGGCTGCAAAGTTTTGTAATAGTAGTGATTATACTAAAGACAATTATGAAAATATTGTGAATGATCCGGATAGGTTTAATTTGAACTGTAAAGATTATGATGAGGTTCTTGAGAGAATAAAAAGAGCTAATCCAGATGAGAAAATAAATGATGATGATTTTGATAATGCTATAGATGATTATGATAAAGATGAAGAAGGTATCTTTACTAGGATTAAAGAGAAAATTTCTAACTCTAAATTTGGAACTAAAGTTAAGAATTTATGGCTTAATAAGAAAGTTAAGAAAGTTGCAATTGGTGCAGCTGCTACTCTTACAGCTTTGGGAATAGCTTCTTGTTCATTAAATAGCTGTAGTGGTCCAACTGCTAATAATAGTAGAATTGCAACAGTAGATGATACTGATGATAAGGATAAAACTGAAGAGGAAGATAAAGCTAAAGAAGAAAAAGAAACTAAGGAAAAAGAAGAAACTAAAACTACGGATACAACTGCTACTGAGACTACCGCTTCAAATGCAAATTATTCTTCAACAAACAGTGGTTCATCATCTTCTAATAATACTTCTTCTAATAATACTTCTTCTAATAATACTTCTTCTAATGTTACTTCAACTCCAGGTTCTACTAATGAAGATATGAATGAATTTCAAGATCCTGATGCTAGTCTTGATGATTCTAATAATCAAGGTGGTGGCTCTGGAGAAGGAAATGAGCAACCTGAAGATCCTTTCGACAATGTAATTGAAGGTGAAGAGCCTGTTGATAATAATGATAATGATAATAACAATAACAATAATAATTCTGAAGATGAAGATTATAGTGAAGAAATAGAAGTAGATGTTCCTGGTGATAATAATACTGATGATGATTATAGTGAAGAAATAATAATTGAAGAACCTGAAGATAGTAATATTAATGATAATGAGGAAGATAATAACTATGAAGATGATGAATTAACAGAAGGCGATATTGATTTTGATGAAGGTTATGAAAATGATCCTTCTGTTGATGATGATTATACATTTGATCCTAATTATACAAATGATGGTTCTTCAGATTATGAAATAATTTATGGAGAATTACCAGATCCAAATGATACCGCTGCTGATGGTGATTATGTTAGTGATGAAGAAGAAATTACTAATGATGAATTAACAGATGTCACTGATACAGATATAATCGATGATTCAGATATTGTTCCTGTTTATCAAGAAGAAACACCATATACTGAAGATACAGTTTCTTTACCTCAAAATACAATAGAAAATAGTAATACTGATTTAGAAAGTGCAGTAGATCAAGCTATTGAGGTTATGGCTAATGGTGGAGATGCTTCGATAACTTATGATGCTAATACAGGGCAATATAGTACAGAAGTAACAATTACTAATACTAACATAGAAGAAAATGGTTTAACAAAATAGTTTTACTATTTTCTTTTTCTTTGCTATAATTTAATTATAGTAGAATAATGAGGTATGGTAGTTATGAAGAATTTTGAATTGTTACGTCAATTAAGCGATAATAAAAACGAAATAAAAGATTTTGTAGAAGATACTAATAAAATATTATTAGAAGAGGAAATAACTGCTAAAAGAACTTTAATTAACCAATTATTAGGCCATTATAATCAAATATTAGTAAGAGGGCAGGATACTATTACTAAAGAAGAATTAACTAGAAATACTAATATAATAAAAGAGTTGACTGATAAAAAAAATACTATAGAAAATGAATCTGATATAAATAAAAAAGCAGAATCTTTTAATCTTATCTATGATACTTTAATTAAATCTTATAAAGAGTTATCTAATATTATATATAATAGTAATAAGTTAGAAAAAGATATTACAGAATATAATAATTTAGTTGTGAAAGCAAATGGAAATATTACAAAACTAAATACTTTAGATATTCCTAAAAGTAATGAAGAAGAACTTTTTGTACTTTATAATTCTATTAATAAGGAAAATATAAAAGCTTTAGAAAACTTTATTATAAGAACAAATGAACTTATAAAAGCCTTCAGCTTTAATCCTGATAAGAGTAAGAAAAATTATAAAGAAAGTGTATTTAATCTTTTTGCAAAAATAAATGATCAAATAGTAGGTTCATCTTTTATAAATAAAGATAACCTTATATATGCGTTATATACGCTTGAAGATAATAGTAAATATTATGCTATAGTAAAAAATGAATCTGAAATAAAAATTATAGATCAAAGTTTTACTACTTTACCTAATTTGATGTTAACTAAAGATAATATTATAAATACTTGTAAAATCATTATTAAAAATGCTAGCATATATTATGATTTAAATGAGTTTATGCGATATATTGAGATGAGTTATAAAACAAAAATGACTAAAGAAATAGATGATTTAATTGCAAGTTATAAGACAAGATTAACTTATCTTGAAGAAAATATAAAAGTACAATTAGGTTTTATAGATTCAATTGCGCTATTAGTTAATCATTTACCATGTGATAAATATCCTAATATTACTTATAATGATGTTAGTATAAATGAATATTTTCCTAACTATAATGAAGAAAATGATTCTAAATTAAAAGAAATTGAACGTCTTATTATAGAAGTTTTGTTAAATCCTAATATAAAAAGTGAATTTAATACTAAGAGTATCTTAAAGACTTTATATGATACCAATACTTTATCTTCACTTATATCTAGTAACTATGTTAAAGAAGATAATACTCCTATTGTTAATACAAGTGATAATATTAGTAATGAATTAGAGGTAACTGGTAATATTAAAACTAATTATGATAAGATTAAAGACTATTTAAATATGAGAGTAGAAGAGTTAAAACTACTTGAAAGTAGTCCTAAAATAAATGTAACTATTACTAAAGATGACAATAATATTTTTAAAGATATAAATACAGTTTTAGATTTAAATATAGCGGTAGTAATTTGTGATAAAGTCTATAAAAAGGGACAGGGTATTTATGCTATTTTAGATTATTTAAAGACTGGTAATACTTTAAAGTTTACTTCTAAATATAAAGCTAGGGATTTGGTTAACAATGTTAATAAAGATGAGTATTTAAAACTATTATTAGAAAATATAATAAAAAGATATATTTATGAAAAATATAACAATATTAAGAGCAATGTTGTAATTTTATTGAGTCCATTATTAGAAAAAGATAATATAACTATTAAAGAGGTTGTCTTTCAAATATTGAATAATGATAATATTTTAGAAGATGCAGTTATAAATTACAGTTATGAATTTTTAGATCCTTTATCAAATAAGAGTAAGGAAGTAAATATTTTATTAGAAAATAATAATTTAATAAATATTAGTAATATTTTACAAAATATAAAGAAAAACAACGAATTATTTAATGAGGAGATTAAATATGAATAGTACAATAAAAGATATTACATATACTAGAATGTACTTATTATTGTCTGCACTTGCTAAAAATCTTTTGGGAACCTTTAATTGTATTTATCTATATAAACAAGGCTTTTCGGTTATAGAAGTTGCTATATGGATATTAATTACTTATATAGGATATATGATTTTTCAACCTATATTATTAAAATATGGACATAAATTTAGTAATAAAGTATTATTATTAGTATCATTTGTTTTTTTTATATCTACATATATAGAGTTAGCTTTTTATCTTGACAGTCTATTTTCTTTAATACTTAATGCAATTTTATATACTTGCTATAATAGTATTTTTTGGAATGTAAGACATAATTTAGAATTTACTACTTTAAATGATAAAAAAATAGGACGTAAAGTAGGAATACTTTTAATTATTTCTCAAATATCAGAAATTACCGCTGCTATGATTTCTGCAGTAATATTAGATAATTTTAGTATTGTTCCTTTAGTTATTATATCTAGTATTTTAATGTTTATTTCATTAATTATTATTTTTCCAATAGATGAAAAAAGGAAGAAAAAACCTAGTGGTTCTATAATTGCTTATTTTAAAACAGTTCCTAAAATAACTTTATTTCATTTAGCATTAAGAGAAGCATCAACAGTAATGACTGCTTTCTTTCCACTTTATTTGTATATTTATGTATCTAATACATATTCCTTTGCAGGACTTGCTAACTTTTTTTTAGGTTTAGCTAGTATGATATTTACATATTTTCTGTCCAAAAGAATTGATGATAAACGTGAAAGTTATTTATTATTATGTACTGTTTTAATTTGCTTAATTTACTTATTGAAAATTAATATTACTACAGAGTTTGTTTTAGTTATTGTTTTTATAGAAGGGTTTATTAAACAATTTTTTAATGTAGTTAATAATAATAATTATTATCTTTTAGGACAAAAGTTAGATAGACTTACTTATATTTGTGGTAATGAATGTTTTATAAATATTGCAAGAGTTTCTATTACTTTAATTGGTTTATTTTTAACTGGAAGTATTCCAAAATTAATGTATTTTTGTATAGGATTATTAGTCTTATCAGGTTTTGTTCCATTCAAAACAAAAAAATAATTATAAATTTTTGTTGATATTAAAGGGTTTGAACGTGTTTACGAAAACTCGTACTTGTATCTTTTTAATTTTTATTATATATTTGTATTAGGAAAGAAATTTCCTAAGTCATCTAGCTCTCTTTACCATCTTATTTTGTTTTAAGTCGCCCAAATTAAACAAAAAAAGAAGAGTTTAGGTGACTTCTTTTATTTTGTCTTAAACTAGATTATTAGTTTTTCTATATATTTTAGCACTTTCAAAGATAATTTTCTCTTCATCTTCTAAAGAGTCCTTTAATACATCAAAATAAGGTTTAGAACTATCACAACTTAAGTAACTATATAAAAGATTAAAAACTTCTTTATTATCTTTAAATAAACTAAATAGACTATTAACATCATTTGTTCTTTCATTTATTACTTCTTCAAAATTAATCTTATAGATTAAGGCTAGATTAGTTAAAGCTTGTTTTAATTTATCAGTATTATAACTAGGACTAAGCATTCTACCATTTAAGGTTAATTCATAATGACTTTCTGTTTTCTTAGGACTTCTTTTAGTAGCAGAATCAAAGTCTATTAAATGGCCACCATCTTTATCAATTAATTGATTAGTAAGAGCGATATCATTTAGAAGATATCCTTTATTATGTAATTCTTTTAACTGTATAGTGCAATCTATCGTGGCTTTTAATCTTTCCTTATGAGTAAACATTTCTCTATTAATAACATAATCAAAAGTATAAGAGTGAGGATAATAATACATGATAAAGCCTAGTAATTTATTATTAACTCTATATTCATCTATAGGATAGCCACTACCTTTAATAGGACTATTATCTATTAAAGCCTTTATAGTAGATTCTTTTTCTTTAGTTAAATTATTTATTACTTTTATAACCTTACCATTAGGAAGAGTCTTATGAGTGGCAAGATAACCAAAAGCACCTTCCATATTAGGTAATTTCTTAATAAAACAAGATTCTCTAAAACTTATATTCATAGTGTACCCCTTTCTAAAAGTACTATATAAAATACCACAAAATTAAAGAAAAATCAAGCTTAGGCTTTCCTTAAGAGAAATTTTACTGTATAATAACTGATAGAAAGAAAGGGATTAAAATGATTAGTAAACCAAAAGGAACAGTTGATTTAACGGATAAGTTGGCAAGAACATGGAAATATGTAGAAGAAGTAATTGACTCATGCATGGAAAAATATAACTATAATTATATTAGAACTCCTATATTTGAATCAACAGAGTTATTTCATAGAGGAATAGGTGATTCTACTGATATTGTTACTAAAGAAACATATGACTTTAAAGATAGAGGAGATAGATCTATTACTTTAAGACCAGAAGGAACAGCAGGAGTAGTTAGAAGTTATATAGAAAATAAAATGTATGGTACTCATAACTTACCTGTTAAAGTTTATTATAATGGGACAATGTATCGTTATGAAAGACCTCAGAAGGGTAGATATAGAGAACTTAGTCAATATGGAGTAGAGGTTCTAGGTAGTAATGACCCTTTGATGGATGCAGAAGTTATCTCTCTTGCTTACAATATTAATAAAATGTTAGGATTAACAGATACAGTAGTACATATTAATAGTCTAGGAGATAAAGAATCTCGTGATAAATATAGAGAAGCCTTAAAAGAGTACTTTAAGCCTCATTTAGACGATTTATGTGATGATTGTAAGGAAAGGTTCGATAAGAACCCTTTAAGGATTATAGACTGTAAAGTAGATAGTAATAAAGACTACTTTAAAGATGCTCCTAAAATATTAGATTATCTAAATGAAGAAAGTAAGGAACACTTTGATAAAGTATGTGAGTATCTTGACTTATTAGAGGTTAAATATGAAATAAATTCTAAAATAGTAAGAGGACTTGATTATTATAATCATACTGTTTTTGAATTATGTACTTTAAATAATAATCTTGCACTAGGTGGTGGAGGAAGATATGACAACTTAGTTAGTATGCTAGGAGGTCCAGAAACACCATGTGTAGGTTATGCAGTTGGTCTTGATAGATTAGTTGATGAGATAATCTCTAGAGATATAGATAATGTTAGAGCTGATATAGATGCTTTCATTATGTATGTTAATAAAGATGAAAAGAAAAATGCTATTTATCTTGCTAATGAACTTAGAATGTCAGGTTTTGTAGTAGAAACAGAATATACTGGAAGAAGTTTAAAGAGTCAGTTTAAAAGAGCAGATTACTTTAATAGTAAATATTTAATACTACTAAATAGTGATGACTTAAATGAAGGTTTAATTACTATTAAGAATAATAAAACTAAAGAAGAAGAAAAGATTATGATGGAATATATCATTTATTACTTTGATGAACATATAAGTGATGATAATCTACCTATAGATGAAGAATGTACTTGCCATGACCATAATCATGACGAATAAACCATTGGTAGAATTAAAAGAGGGGCTTAATCCTTATGGAAAACCATATTTATTTTTAATAAAACAAGAAGAATTTAAAGTACAGATTATCTCATCTTATGATAGAGAGTTCTATAAAGAATTTATGAAATTAAAAGAAGATTATTGTAATGATGTAATAGAATGTTCTAAAGAAACAAAAGACTTATTAGATAAAGATATATCTTATCTATTAGATAATTATCGGTTTGATGAAGAAATGCTAAAAGAAGGGCAAGACTTATATAGATATGAACAGTTTATGAAAATAGAAAAAGATGTTAAATTTATAAGAGAAAATACTTTATATGATTGGTCATTATTTAAAGATGGATATAGTTATCGTGAAAACTATTTAGATAAGATAAAATTTTTAACTGAAAAAGGAGACGAGTTATATTATAGTATTTTAAGAAAAGAGAATGATAGTAAAATAATATGCACTAATACTTGGTTAAAACATCAATATAAAATTTATTATGAAGTTAATTCTTATATTACATCTTTATATTTTAAAAAAAATAATAAAATAATTAATTATGTTGTAATAAAACAAGGCGAAGAAAAAGTTGTCGAAGATGAAAAGTGTATAACAGAAAGAGTCAAGGAGTTCAAACCAAAAATTATAAAAGTTAGTAGGCATTTGCTATTGCCATATGATGAAATGATAAGGTTGGTAGAAAAAAGTAATACTAGTGATTTTTATGAATTATTAGATTATATAGAGGATAAGATGTATGATTATTATCCAAGAGAAGAAATAAAAGAACATTTATTAGATTGTATCTTTACTAAAGAGTATGAAGAAAAACATAAAGAAGGAGTAAAAACGTATGAAAAAAATATATTTCAAAGATTTAGAAAATTATTTTGATAAAGAAATAGAAATTAGTGGTTTTGTTGAAAATATTAGAAATATTAAATGGGTACAGTTTTTAGTACTAAGAGATTCTACTGATAAAGTTCAAGTAACTATTGAAAAAAGTGATGAAAATAATGCTCCTATGGTAGAGTTAGTTAATAATTTAACAGTTGAATCTACTATTAAAGTAACAGGAACATTAAAGAAAAATGAAAATGTTAGATTAAGAGGAATGGAGTTTATTCCAACTAAAATAGAAGTTACTAGTACAAGTGATGCTGAACTTCCTATTAATATTCATGATAAAGATGCTCAATTATTAGATCAAAGATTAGATTATCGTTGGTTAGACCTTAGAAATGAATATAACTTTAATATCTTTAAAATACAAAGTGATATGGTTAAGTTTATGAGAGAGTTTATGTATTCTCGTGACTTTACAGAAATACATACACCTAAGTTAATAGGTGCTGCAAGTGAAAGTGGTGCTGATGTATTTGAAGTAAAATACTTTGACAAGAAAGCTTATCTTGCCCAGTCACCACAATTCTATAAACAAATGGCTATTTCTAGTGGTTATGATAAAGTATTTGAAGTTGCACCAGTTTTCCGTGCAGAAAACTCTAATACTAGTAGACATACTACAGAGTTTACTGGTTTTGATGTAGAATTTGCTTATATCGATTCATATCGTGATGTTATGGATTTAGAAGAAGAACTATTAACTTATACTTTAGAAAAATTAAATGAAAAGTATGGAGAATTAGTTAAAAAGCTTTATGATAAAGAAATAGTTGTACCTAAAGAGAAATTTCCAAGAGTAAAACTAGCTGATCTTTATGATGAACTTGAGAAAAGATATGATTATAAAGTAGATGAGTCTGAAAAGAATGATTTAACTACAGAAGCAGAAAGACTAAGTTATCGTTATGCTATGGATGAGTTTAATTCAGAATTTATCTTTGTTACAGATTTTCCTAAAGAAAAACGTGCTTTCTATCATATGAGAAAAGATGATGTTCCAGAAGGATATGACTTAATCTATAGAGGAGTTGAAATAACTACAGGAGCAGAACGTGAGCATAGATATGATGTTTTAGTTAAACAAGCGAAAGAAAAAGGACTTGATAAAGATGTAGAGTTCTATTTAGAGTTCTTTAAATATGGTTGTCCTCCTCATGGTGGATTTGGACTAGGAGTAGATAGACTTACTATGTTAGTATTAGGATTACCTAGTGTTAAAGAATCTATGTTAATATTTAGAGGACCTAATAGATTAAATCCATAAGATATGTAAATTTACATGTCTTTTTTTCTTTTTTATGGAATAATTCTTCTTCTTCCCTTATACTCTAAGTAAGAAAGGAAACTAGCTTATGGAAAATGTAAGAAGAGTAGGGATGTTATTTATCGCTTTAATAACTCTCATAATAGTAGCATCCATCATATTTATAGTTAATATTAATCTAAAAGAAGAAAGTAAAGAAATATTTAATGAAGATAGTAGTAGTCTTTCTACTGAAGAAGTAACATCTCTATTAGAATTAGTTAATATCTATGATAGTTATATAATTACTTTTGATGGTACAAAAGACTTAAGTAGTTTATCTAGTAAAGAAAAGATTAACTTTATAGATAGATTACCTATTGATGTAAAAAATGAACTTAACTTAGACTTTAATAAAGGTGTTAGTTTAAAAGAAGTAGAATCTACTTTAAAAAAATATTTTGGACCTAAAACAACATTTAATCCAGTAAATTCTACTTGTTTTCTAGATGATGGAGATTATTTAATTTATGATAGTAATACTAAAATGTATAAAGCAGATAATAATTATCATGCTCATAGTGCATATACTCCTTTATCTATAGAAAACTATTATATAGAAGGAGAAAGAATAGTAGAAGGAGATAAATTAATCTATTCTGTAACATTAAAAAAAGCTTTTGCATATCCAAATACATCAGCATATTTCAGTAATTATACAGACCTAGTAAATAATAGAAATTTAGTAGTAGATTTATACGAAGAATATAATGACTATGAAGATAGTGATATTAATAGTCTAATAGAGCCGTATAAGGATGAATTAACTAGTTATACATATATCTTTGAAACAAGAGATAGTATTGATAATAGTTACTTAATAGAACTTGCAAATCTTAATAGTCAAAGTGAATTTTAAAAGACCTTAACATTTAGTTAAAGTCTTTTCTATTGTATAAGCTTCACTATAATCTATCGCTTCTTCATACTTTTCTATTGCCTCATCATAACTTTCATCAGTACTGTTTTCTCTATATGCTAAAAAAGATTCTTCATACTCTTTAACTGATTGATAATGGGCACTAAATTGATGAATGTTTTCTTTAATAAAATTATCTTTAGTTATATTAAGTCCATTTCTTAGACCATTAATTAAAGTAATACCATTATTGATAAGTGTACTATATATAATTAAGTTACCTATAGCACTACTTTTATAAACATTAAACTCTTCTTCTAAATAACCTATATTTCTATAAGAAGATTCTAAGAATATGTTCTGTTCTTTTTCAGTTAAATCTCTTTCAAGAGATATCTTCAATAATTTAAAAAATGTACTATTATCTTTTAAAACTTTTCTTTCTTTCATAAGTTCTAACATAAAATCCCCCATTTCTTATAGCTACTTATTATAACATAGAAAAATTATAAGTCAAAAAGTATTTACTAAAATAATTTGTTGTGATACAATAAAGATGTATTAAATGAAAGAGTTTTCATATAATATTAAAGTAAGTAGTTTTACTTACATATATGAAAATGTTTCTCGCTCCCGGATGGTGCGAGTAATAAATTATTCCGGTCGACAATGTTTCTCGCTCCCGGATGGTGCGAGTAATAAATTATTCCGGGTGAAAATGTTTTAGAAAGTTCTATCATAAAGATAGAATTTTCTTTTTAAATTTTGCAAAAAAACATTGACGAACATATTTTTTATATGGTACACTTAGGCTACAACTTATATATATTGGGGGTGTACAAATATGAAAATAAAACCTGGTTATTTATATCACATAAAAGATGAGTTTTTTGATATTGTTAAAGATGAAAATCTTATGACTAATAAAGAGAAGGGACATAAGAGGCCTACATACTTTGTTATTAAAGATAAGAAAATATTATGGTTTATTCCTTTAAGTAGTAATGTTAATAAATATAGACGAATTATAAATAACAAAATAAAAAAATATGGACGATGTGATAGTATCTTAATAAGAAAAGTATTAGGAGAAGATTCAGCTATTTTAATTCAAAATGCTTTTCCTACTTTAGATAAATATATAGACCATATACATTTACTTGATAATGGACGCCCTGCCAAAGTAATTGATTCGTTACAAGATGAGATACTTAGAAGTTTTAAATACTTATTAAAATTAAAGTCAAAAGGTATAAATTTATTTTTTACTGACATAGATAAAATTAAAGAACAGATGTTAAAAGAACTTGATGATACGCAATTAGAAAATTCTAGTAGTTTATAGAATTTTCTTTTCTATTGTGTTAAAATAATTGATAGATTGGTAAGGAGGGATATTCATGAATAATCAAGATATTATTAATGAAGTAAGAAGAAAAAATGATATTGTTGATGTTATTGGCGAGAAGATTCCCCTTGAAAAACGAGGTAAAAACTACTTTGGAGTTTGTCCATTTCATGATGATACTAATCCTTCTATGAGTGTTTCAAGAGAAAAACAAATTTATACTTGCTTCTCTTGTCATGCGACAGGGAATGTCTTTACCTTTTTAATGAACTATGAACATAAAGAGTTTAATCAAGTATTAAGTGACTTAGCAAACCGTGTTGGTATAACTTTAAGTGGATTTAAAACTAAAAAAGTATCAACTAAATATGATGAATGGTATAAAATATATGATCTTGCTAATAAATATTATCAAAACAATTTACTTAGTAAGGAAGGAGAAGGGGCTAGGGAATATTTAAATAATAGAAGTATTGATGATTTGACTATTAAAGAATTTGAAATAGGATATTCTCTAAAGAAGAGAGATGACCTTACTAAATTACTTACTATGAAGGGACATTCTGTTGATTTACTTAATAAAATAGGACTTAGTAGTGAAGATCACGATATATATAATTCCCGTCTAATGTTTCCTTTACATGATTTAAACGGCAAAGTAATAGGTTTTAGTGGCCGTATTATAAATAATGGTAAACAAAATAAATATCTTAATACTAAAGAAACAGAACTCTTTAAAAAAGGTAAACTTTTATACCATTATCATATCGCTAAAGAAGAAGCTCGGGTTAAAAAGTCTGTTATAATCATGGAAGGCTTCATGGATATCATTCGTGCTAGTACTGTTGGTATTAAAAATACAGTCGCTACTATGGGTACTGCCTTAACAAAAGACCATATAAAAGAGATTAAAAGACTATCTAATAACATTATTCTCTGTTTTGATGGCGATGAAGCAGGAGTTAAAGCGACACTAGCTTCAGGAGAATTATTTAAAAGTGAGGGAATAGAAGTTAAAGTAATAACACTTCCAGGAGAAGATGATCCTGATACCTATATCTTAAAGAATGGTAAAGATGCTTTTCAAAGCTTGATAAATAATGCCATTTACTATAGTGACTTTAAGATTAAGAACTTATCTCGTAACCGTAACTTTGCTAGCAGTGAAGAGAAAGCTAATTATATTCATGAAGTATTAGAAGAAGCTTCTAAAATAAATGATACTATTAGAACAGAAATTATACTAAAAGACCTTGCAAAAAAGTTTGAAATAGGTTATAATACCCTAGAAAAAAGTTTTCAGGAGTTAGTTAACAATAAAGAGATAAAAAAAGAAGTGGTTACTACTCCTAGAAAAGTGCAACCTAAGAAAAAAGATAAGTATCAAAAAGCAAGCCTCAATATTATATATTATATGCTAAATAAACAAGATATAATAGATATGGTAGAAGATGAACACTTGGTGTTCCCTACCGAAGCTTTAAGAGCATTAGAAAGTGAAATTGTTTATTTTTATCATAAGTATGGGTTTATTAATGAAGCAGACTTTTATACTTACTTAACACCTAAAGGGGAGTTACTTAATCTCTTAAATGAAGTATTAGAGATGGACTTAAAGACTACTCTTACTAAAGAAGAACTCTATGATTACTTTAAAGTGATAAGAGAGTATAACTTTAAGAAGACAATTAGTAATTTAGAAGAGAAAATTAAAAATGAAACAGATCCGTTAATGCAAGTAAAATACGCTGAAGAGATTAGAAAACTAAGAATAGGGGAGAGTTAAAATGGTAGAAGAAATAAAAACAATGGAACAAAGAAAAGAAAAACTTATTAAATTAGGTAAAGAACAAGGATATATTACTTATGAACAGCTAGCTTCAGAATTAAAAGGTCTAGAAATCGATAGTGATAGTCTTGATGATTTATATAACAGTTTAATTGCTGAGGGTATTGATATCGTATCAGAAGATGGAAACGATGATGCTAGTGGTGAAGAAATTACAGAGCATACTAAAACAGAAGACTTAACAATGTCAAAAGATATTAAAATTAATGATCCTGTTAGAATGTATTTAAAAGAGATAGGTAGAATACCTTTATTAAATAGTGATGAAGAATTTGAATATGCTGAAAGAGCTGTTGATGGTGATGAAGAAGCGAAAAGAATACTTGCTGAATCTAACCTTCGTTTAGTTGTATCAATTGCCAAACGTTATGTAGGTAGAGGAATGCTTTTTCTTGATTTAATTCAAGAAGGTAATATTGGTTTGATGAAAGCAGTTGAAAAGTTCGATCCAACAAAAGGATATAAATTTTCAACATATGCTACTTGGTGGATAAGACAAGCGATAACAAGAGCGATAGCAGATCAAGCTAGAACTATTAGAGTACCTGTTCATATGGTAGAAACAATTAATAAACTAGCAAGAATTCAAAGACAACTTACTCAAGAGTTAAATAGAGAACCAACTGATGATGAAATTGCTGAAAAATTAGAAATGCCTGTAGAAAAAGTAAGAGAAGTCTATAAGATTAGTCAAGACCCAGTTGCATTAGAAACACCTATAGGAGAAGAAGATGATTCTCATTTAGGAGACTTTATTAAAGATGATAGAATGATAGGGCCAGAAGAATATACAACAGAAGAAATGTTAAAAGAAGAACTTGCTAGTGTCTTATTAACATTAACAGACAGAGAAGAAAAAGTATTAAGACTTAGATTTGGTCTTGATGATGGGCAGTGTCGAACACTAGAAGAAGTAGGACAAATATTTGGAGTAACAAGAGAGCGTATTAGACAAATAGAAGCGAAAGCATTAAGAAAGTTAAGACATCCTTCTAGATCTAGAAAACTAAAGGACTTCCTAACAGATTAATATGAAAATAAATAACAGATTAAAAACGATAGGGGATTTAGTTCCCCTTTCTTCATACCCCTTAGATATTGGGTGTGATCATGCTCTTTTGTCCATTTATTTAGTTAAAGAAAAAGGCCTTAGTAAAGCAATTGCTAGTGATAATAAAAGTGGTCCATTAAAAAAAGCGAAAGAAAACGTTAACTTCTATAAAGTATCTGATAAGGTAAAGTTAATAGAAGCTGAAGGATTAGATTCTTATACTGAGGGAATAGATACTATAACTATATCAGGTATGGGAGGACTTAATATTAATAAAATATTAGATGATAATAGAAAAAAATTAAAAAATATTAATACTTTAATACTGTCACCTAATAATTATTCTATTGCAGTTAAAAGGAAATTGATAAAGTTAGGTTATTATATAGATGATGAAGTTTTGGTTAAAGAAAAAAATATTATTTATCAAGTATTAGTATTTAAAAAAGGTAAGAAATATTATTCTTATAAAAAATTATTTTTGGGGCCTGTTTTAATGACTAAAAAAGATGCTTTAATTAAAGAATATTATCAAGGTTTATTAAATACTAAAGAATCTTTACTTAAAACTTTACCTAAATCATTTAAAAGTAAAATAAGATTAACAAAAAAAGAAATTAAATATCTAATGTTAATTTTAGAGGAGTTAGATAAATAATTAATAGGTAATTTAATGATAGTTATTTAGATAATTAGAACTGCTTTTGTAATTATTGGTTTTATTTCGCTTTGTTTAGCTATATGTTTAAGTTTTATTTTGTTTTTTTGTTAATTCCAATAATTGCACCTACACTAGAAGTTAATAAAATAATAATACTATAGATAAGTGTTCTAATATCAAAAGAACTATTAATTATTAATTTAAATATGATTATAATTAGTAAAAATATAGAGCCTAATTTTAAACCTTCAACTATACCATATTTATTAGAATCTTTGCCTAATAGAAAAGAATTAATAAATAATGAACCTAAAACTATAATCATTTTCATAATATTATAGATATTATTACTAATAATATCAAAATAATATAGGGTATTTAGTATTAGTCCTAATAAAAATATACTAATAAGAGTAAATAAAATAGATTTACCTAATTTTTTTAAATATTGCATTTGATTCACCTAATAAATATTATGTAGAATAAATAAAAATATACTGAATAATTTACAACTTTTACATGGTATATATTAAATTTAGTTAGTATATTTCTGATTTTTATTATAAAATAAAAATAAGGAGTGATTTTATGTATCATAATAAGAGTGCTTTTACATTAATAGAGATGTTAGCAACTATAATTATATTGGGATTATTGTTTACATTAGCGTATGTAGGTGTTAGATCGGTTTTAGATAGAGGTAATGATAGTTATTATGATTCTCAAGAAAACATGTTAATTTTAGCAGGGAGAGAGTATTTTGCTGATTATAGAAGTGAACTTCCTAAAGAGATAGGTGAGACTGCTACAGTATCTGTTAAAACATTAATAGATGAATCATATATAGATCCTATAAAAGATAAAGATGGTAACGATTGTGATTTTGTTAATAGTGGTGTTACTGTTCAAAAGATAACAGAAAAAGACTATCAATATTATAGTATTTTAAAATGTTCTAATTATGAAACTGAAAAAGACAAAGAGAAACCAATGATTGCTTTTAGCCCCAATACTAGTTCATCTAATAGTTCTATTACTGTTACTATGTCTATTACTGATAATGTAGAAGTTACAACTTATAGATATGTAATTGAAAAAGATGGAGAGACTTATCAAGATAGTGGTTATCAAACTTATGATGGTGATATTACAATTAATTTAACAGAATTAGGTTCATATAGAATAACTGGATATGCAATAGACAATAGTAATAATTTATCATCTGAAAAATCTGGAGAATATATAATATCTGATACTGTAGATTGCTCTTCAGTTTCGGTTTCAAGCGAATTTGAAGAAAATACTTGGTATAATAAGGATATTACGTTAAATATAAAAGTACCAGAAAGTACATTTAGATATGAAATAAGTATAGAAAGCAGTAATGGTGAAAGGGAGCTAATTAATACATATATTGGTTCTACACCTTCTACAGTTACAATAAAAAAAGAAGGTGTTTATAATGTTAAAGTGGAATTGTTCGATAAATACGGAAATTCTTGTGTTTCAACATCAGAAGCTTATAAAATAGATAGAACACCTCCAATTTGTTCAACTGTAACTGGTGCTAGTACCACATGGACTAGTCAGGATAGATATATATCTGTATTGTGCAAAGATGATATAGGTGAATGTGCAAATAATAGTTATAATAAGACTTTTTCTAAAGAGGGGAAAACAGGCACCATAGATATATATGATAAAGCTGGAAATACTACTTCTTGTACAGTTGATAAGTATATAGATAAGACATTACCAAAAGTTATTTCTAATAATCAATATACTAGTGGAGCATGGTCTTATTTTGGATGGATAATTACAGATGATGTTTCTGGTATAGACAAAAATACATCTTATTGGGAATATTGTTATACAGGCCACAACTATGATACTTGTGGAGCTACATGTAGTATTCCTAATCAATATTCTCATTATCCAAGTTCAATATTTGGTGATAAGTATAAGTATTATTATCAATATACTCAGTATCCAAGTGTTGAATCTGGGGTGCAAGCTTCTGCTTTAGCACATGTAAATGCAAATTGTGTAAAGGGACATAGTGTTAGAACTAATTTTAGATTATGTGATTATGCAGGCAATTGCTTATTTAATGAAAATACAATGTTTAATTTTTGAAAGAGTAGGTGGAAATATGAGAGAAAAAAGATTTTTAATTATAATTATTATATCTGTTATTATGATAGTATTGGGTGTTATAGTTTATTTTATATTTAATAATACTAATAATACTAATAATGCTAATAACAATAAGTATAATGAAGTAGTTGAAAAAGAGGCTTGTTTGGATAACCTATGTGTTGAAAAGGTAGAGATAAACTTTAATAATAATTCTGAAATGATTAATTTCCAAATAAAAAATAAAGGCGAAATGCCTATTCAAAATGGGTATTTTAAAATAGTTTTTAATAATAACAAAAGTTATATAACTAGGCATGGTACAATAGAACCAAACAATACGGAAGATGTTGTAATTGAACTTTATAATGAAAAACCATTTTCTATTAATAATTATGAATTACAATACTTATCAGATGAGGAATTAAAAATGATAAATAGTAATTAATTTGATTAGCTCTTGTTCTTAATTAATATTATAGGAAAAGAATGAATGATATCTGATATATAGTATATCTAAAATAAAGATATATTACAATATTTACTATAGATTTGTAGAATGACATATTAACTATACAGATAAAGGTGAAAAATGTAATGTTTTATCATAGTGTTAAATAAAATGTTAGTATAATAGTTTTAATCTACGAATTTAGTGAAATAAAAAAGTGTTTAGGTTGTTTAATGTCTTTTTGTGGAGATAGCTAAATACAAAAGTTACCTTATGTAATTTTATATTGACTTAAAGGAAGGAATGAAGATTGAAATGAAAGAAGAATTTATAGCAAAGAAGAAAATTATTTTAACAGGAGATAGACCTACTGGTAATCTTCATTTAGGTCATTATGTTGGTTCTCTTAAAAATAGAGTAATGCTTCAAAATGAAGGTAATTATGATGAGATGTATGTTTTTATCGCTGATACACAGGCTTTGACTGATAATTTCAATAATCCTAAAAAGGTTAGAGATAATGTTATTGAAGTGGCACTTGATTATTTGTCTGTAGGTTTAGATCCTAAGAAAGTGACAATTTTTATTCAAAGTATGGTTAGGGCGTTACCAGAACTTACTATGTATTATATGAATTTAGTTACATTAGCGAGATTAGAGAGAAATCCAACTGTGAAAAGTGAAATAAAGCAGAAAGATTTTGGTAGTAGTATTCCAGTAGGGTTTTTAAATTATCCTATTAGTCAAGCAGCAGATATAACAGCGTTTGATGCAACTATTGTTCCAGTAGGAGATGATCAATTACCTATGATAGAACAGGCAAGAGAGATAGTTAGAAGTTTTAATAATATATATGGAGAAACATTAGTAGAGCCTAAAGCAGTTATTCCAGATAATGAAGTATGTAGAAGGCTTCCTGGTACTGATGGTAAAGCTAAGATGAGTAAATCTATAGGTAATTGTATTTACTTAAAAGACGATAGTGATACAGTTAAAAAGAAAGTTATGAGTATGTATACAGATCCTAATCATTTGAAGGTGGAAGATCCTGGTAATACTAAAGATAATCCTGTCTTTATTTATTTAGAGGCCTTGTCAACTGATGATCATTTCAAGAAATATTTACCTGAATATAAGAATCTAGATGAATTAAAGGCTCATTATGAAAAAGGTGGATTAGGCGATGTAAAAGTAAAGAACTTTTTATATGAAGTTATTGAAGATATATTAATACCTATTAGAGAAAAAAGAAAATATTATGAAGATAATATAGATTTAGTTTATAAGATATTAAAAGAGGGAAGTATAAAAGCCAATAGCAAAGCAGAAGAGACATTAAAAAAAGTTAAAAAGGCAATGTTAATAGATTACTTTGATTGACATAAAAAAATATAAAAATTCTTTAATAATAACACAATCTGTGTTATTATTTTTATATAAGGATAAGGTGAGTCTATGAAATATAAGATAAAAGAGTTTATGAAAGCAGATATATCTAAGTTTTATATCTTAGGTGTAAGTATTATATGTCTATTACTATTAGGAGGTTTCTTTTCTTATGCTATATTTACGGTAAGTAAGGAAAAAAATAATGCTATTAGTATTGTAACAGGTAACTTAACTTATAAATTATCTGTAGATGGTAGTGAAGGAAATATTTTAACAGTCCCTAAAAATACAACTAAGGAATTTATAGTAACATTAAGTAATCCTAATAATAGAATGGCAAGATTTAATTTTTATTATATAGGAGATTTGCCAAGTGATGTAACTATTGGCTATAAAGTAAATGATGGTGTTAATGTTCCACCAGAAGCGAAAGGAACAAATTTATCAAAAGCGGATTCTGCTGGTTCAAGTAATACTTATCTAATAAAAATATCGAATAGTTCTAATAGTAGTGTTACTATTAATTTAGGTGTAGGTGTAGGACTTGATTATAATGATTTAGAATTACCTGCTAATGGTCATTTATTTGAAGAAATACAGTTTCAAACAGTATCAGAAACGCTTTTAACAAGTAATTTAGGTAATGGAAGTACTTATGATGATGATGTAGATACATTTATAACAGGAACTGACCCAAATAACTATATCTGGTATAGTGGAAAGTTATGGAGAGCGGTATCTGTAAATAATGAAGCAAAGACAACTAAGTTAGTAACACAGTGGAATATAAGTACAATTACTTATTCAAGTGGAAGTATAGACTTTGAAGGCAGTTATATGGAAGATTGGTTAAATGATACTAGCGTCGATGGTTTCTTAGGTAACTTAAGAGATTATGAAAACTTTGTAGTGACAGATGCAGTATGGGACGCGACATTGGATGCAACCGGTTTAGGAAGTATAACAAGACCAAATGGGGAGGCAACTGTAACAGATGCAGTAGGATTACTTAATATGTATGAATATCAATCTAGTAATAATGGAGGAACAAATGGTTATTTAAATAATGGACTTTATTGGTGGACTCTAACACCATATAGTTCGTCACACGTTCGGTTTGTCAACGGCAATGGTAGCGCGAGCGGCAGCAATCCGTCGTCTAGTGCGCGTGGTGTGCGGCCATCAATAAATCTAAAATCTAGCGTTCGTATTGTAGATGGTGATGGAACAATAGATAATCCTTATCGCTTAAACGGAGATAATGATACTAATCTTTCAGGAGCAGTGTTGTCAAGTAGATACAGTGGAGAATATATAAAATTTGGAAATGATGAAAATAATCTATACAGGATAGTAAGCCACGAAAATGGAACAGGAACAAAGATAGTAAGTGCCGAACCACTAAAAAGTTCTGGGGAGTTTATAAAAATGAACTTTGGAAGTAATGCAACATTTTCAAGTACAAATACAATAGGTACATTCCTAAACGGAGAATATTTAACAAGTTACGTAGATAGCAGTTATAGTTCAATGATAGAAGATAATACAACTTGGTATCTAGGAACTGTAGGAAGTGGTAGTTCCTACTCATATAAGAATGCAAAATATACAGATGCAAGCGGAACTGCAATAACCTCAAATATAGCAGAAGCTAAAGTAGGATTATTGAGATTTGGAGAATTAATGTCCGGGCAATTTGATAGATATGGTAACAATACATACTATTGGACTTTAACACCATATTCTTCGTCATACGTTTGGTATGTCTACAACGATGGTGGCGCTAGCAGCAATTCGCCTTCGGGCTATTCGCGTGGCGTGCAGCCTTCTGTAAATCTAAAATCTAACGTGCAAATAACAGGAGGAACAGGTACTAAAAATAATCCGTTTACAGTAGAACTTGGAAACTAAAATAAGTTATTAATTCTATAACTTATTTTTCTAATTAGAAAGAAGGTGTAGTAATGTTAATAATAGGTTCTCATGTTGGTTATAAAAAAGACTCTGGTTTAGTAGGAAGTGTTGAAGAAGCTTTAAGTTATGATGCTAATACTTTTATGTTTTATACAGGGGCTCCTCAAAATACTATTAGAAGTAGTATTGATTTAGAGAACGTAAAAGAAGCTTATAAATTAATGCAAGATAATGGTATAGATAAAAATAATGTAATAGTTCATGCTCCATACATTATTAATCTTGCTAATGGTGATGAAAGTAAATTTAACTTTTCGTGTAACTTCTTAAGTGAAGAGTTAAAACGAGTTAATACATTAGGAATGAAGTATCTTGTTTTACATCCAGGTAGTCATGTAGGACAGGGTGTAGATATTGGTATTTTTAATATTATAAAAGCCTTAAACAAAGTTTTATCTAATGATGAAAGTGATGTAATGATTTTACTTGAAACTATGGCTGGTAAAGGAAGTGAATTAGGTAAAACCTTTGAAGAATTAAAACAAATTATAGATGGCATTAAGAAAAAAGATAGAATAGGTGTCTGCTTAGATACGTGTCATTTAAATGATGCTGGTTATGATTTAAATAATTTTAATGAAGTATTAGATTCTTTTGATAAAATTATTGGGATTGATAAGATTAAATGTATTCATATTAATGATAGTAAAAATACTTTGGGTTTACATAAAGATAGACATGAAAATGTAGGTAAAGGTACTATAGGATTAGATATTTTAATGAAAGTAATTGATAATCCTAAATTAAAAGATGTTCCTAAAATATTAGAAACACCTTATATAGATGGTAAGGCTCCTTATAAAGAAGAAATTGCTTTAATAAAAAGTAAAAAAAGTGTTTATTAGTTTTTCTTTAATAAACACTTTTTATGATTAATTTCCGTAATATATATATATTGTAAGTGTTTCACTAACATTTCCTACATTATCTCGTTGCCTTATAAAATATTCAGCATAAGTACAATGTGATATACCATAATTTCCTAAAGCATTGGTATTCCATTGTCCCCATGGAAATGTTCCAGCATTTCCAGGATCTCTACAGGAACTTGAACCATAGCCTTGGAAGTAGGAAATTTCATCTTTAATACCACTACCACCTTTATCATCTGCACTAAATCTTTGAGTAAAACCAGTAGGCGGATCATAGGCATAAAGAGTACATTTAATAGGAGCGTAAACTCCTGCTTTCATTTGTTCTGTTGTATAATTGCAAACCATTGGTGCTCTTTCATTTGTTAATTCAACAATATAAGGAGTCGCTACACTTCTATCAATTCTTACAGTTTGGTTTGTAGGACAAGTAGTAGTATTTCCTACATTATCGGTTAATTTCCCTGGAGATTGGTTTAAAAACTCTCCTTCTTTATTATAAAGTTTACTAACAGAAGGTGTCTGACAACCACTTTCATAATCTGTACATGTTCCAGATATGGTAACATCATCTTTAGTCCAATTACTACTGCCTCCGCTATTAGAGCATACTGGAGGAGTTTTATCAACATAAGCATTGACAGGACAACTTGTTTTATTACCATTATTATCTTCTATTGTTATATATCCAACTTGAGTTGTACTATCGAAAACTTTAGTAACAGGTTCACAACCACTTTCGTCAGTACAAGATATAGTAATTTCTCTAGCTTCATTAGTCCATTCTGTACTATCGCCAGTAACTTCGCCACATATTGGGGGAGTTACATCATCGGCATCAATAACTTTACAAGTTTCTCCGCCTATACCATGATATTCATACAAAATTTCATTATTAGTTACATCCTTACAAGTCAAGTCGTAACTGAAACTATTGCCATCTTTGCTTTTTGTGTATCTAACTTTGGCATCACTGCAATCAACATTTTCTTCTGGGAAAGGTTTAATTAAATCACTATTAATTAAATCTTCATATGTTATATCAACACAACCAAGCCAGTTTTTAATTCCTTGGGGATTGATATCTTCTCCTTCATTATTAACATATATCTTAGAAGCTTCCAATAAACTATCTCCATAAGATTCATAAATTTTATTTTCATTATTATTGACTAAAGCTGTAAGAGATGGTATTACTAAAAGTAATATCAAGGCTAATATTGTAATAGTTGCTAGTAATTCTATAAAAGTAAAACCTTTGTTATTCATCCTATCACTCCTATAATAGGATTATAACATATTTAACACTTTATAGGTATGTATTCTTTAAATTAATTAAAATATTTGACACTCCATAATAGATATCATCTCTAATATTACCTTTTAAATTAAGTAGAATACTATTATCTTTTAATAAAATATTATAATTTTCTTTTAAAAAATTACAAATAACTATCGCTTCATCTTCAGTAGGATAAATATTTTTACTTTCTAAGTATCCCATTACTAAATGAGGATTTAAAATACTAATATTATTTTTTATTATTCTTTCTATCATATTCTTCACCTTTATTTAATTTATATGTAGTAAAATAAAAAATATGTGATAAACTATTAAAGAAAGAAGGTGTTGTAGTTTGAGAATAAAACAGAAAGTTAATAAGAAAAACATTAATAGAAGAGAAAGAAAATATACTGTTAATGGTAATACTTATAAGAAAAGATTTTTCTTTTTAGGTAGTGTTTTAGTTGTTTTGTTTTTAGTAATAACACTTAGACTTTACGGGGTAATGTTAAGAGAACAAGCATATTATCAAGAAGAGCTTACGACTCTTGCTACCACAGTAGTAGAAGGACCTAGTTCTCCACGTGGTAGAATACTTGATCGTAATGGAAAAGTAATAGTTGATAATAAAGCAGTTAAGACAATTTATTATAATAAAGATAAAAGTAGAGGAACTAAAGAAGAGATAGAACTTGCTTATTTAGTATCTAGTCATCTTAGTTTAGATTATGATAAAGTGTCTGATAGAAATAAAAGAGAATTCTTTGTCGCTAAGAATAGTAGTAATATGGATGATAGAATAACTGATAAAGAATGGGAAAAGTATGAACAAAGAAAATTAGATAGTGATGATATATATGAACTTAAAATAGAAAGAGTGACAAATGAAGAATTAAATGCTTTTACAGAAGAAGATATTAAAGCTAGCTATTTATATTATTTAATGAATAAAGGATATTCTTATGATGATAAAATTATTAAAAATGAAGATGTAACTGATGAAGAATATGCTTATATAGCAGAGAATAATGAAGAGTTACCTGGTTTTAATACAAAACTAGATTGGGAGAGAGTTTATAATTATGGAGATACTTTTAGAACTATTTTAGGTAATGTTGGGACTATTCCTAGTGAAGAGAAAGATGAATATCTTGCTAAAGGATATTCTTTAAATGATATAGTTGGTACTAGTTATTTAGAAGAAGAGTATGAAGAATATTTAAAAGGTACTAAAGCGATATATAAGACAGTTAATTCTCATGAGTTAGAGCTAGTTAGTGAAGGCAAAAGAGGTAATGATATAGTACTTACTATTGATATAGAATTACAACAACAATTAGAAGCGATATTAAATGAAGAAATACTTGCTACTAAAGGACAACCTAATACAGAGTATTATGATAGAAGTTATGCAGTGATACAAGATCCTAATACAGGAGAGATACTTGCTATGGCAGGACGTCAAGTAATTAGTGATGGTAATGGAGGTTATAAGACAGTTGACTGTACTACAGGTATTATGACTGATCCAATGACTTCAGGTTCTGTTGTTAAAGGTGCTAGTATGTTAGTAGGGTATAATACAGGTGCTATTAAACCAGGAGATTACCAAGTAGATGAATGTATAAAAATAGCAGGAACTCCACAGAAGTGTTCTTGGAGAACACTAGGTAGAATTAATGATATAGATGCTCTAGCTTTATCTAGTAATGTTTATCAGTTTAAAACAGCGATGAAAGTAGCAGGTGCAACTTATCAATATAATAAACCTTTAGTAATTAATGAAGAAGCTTTTGATATTTATAGAAATACTTTTAAAGAGTTTGGACTTGGTGTTGAAACAGAAATAGATTTACCAGTAGAGTCTTTAGGATATACTAGTAGTAATAAAGCTCCTGGACTTTTACTTGACTTTGTAATGGGACAGTATGATACATATACTGCTATCCAGTTATCACAGTATATTTCAACTTTTGCAAATGGTGGTAGTAGATTACAACCTCATTTATTAAAAGAAGTACATGCTTCAACTGATGATGAGAGTTTAGGAGATGTAATATATACATTTGAGAAAAATGTTTTAAATACCGTTAATACAACTCCTGAATATTTAAATAGAGTTAAAGAAGGATTCTATGCTGTTATGAATAAAAGTTATGGACTAGGAGTAGGTTATATAGATGATTCTCATGATCCATCAGGTAAAACAGGTACAAGTCAGAGTGCTAAAGATACAGATGGTGATGATATTAATGATACTGATACAGTCTCAACTGCCTTTGTAGGTTATGCTCCATCAAGTAGTCCTAAAATGTCTATAACAGTAACAAGTCCAGATTCTACTTGGGAAAATCCAAGAAACAGTTATTCAACTCTAGTTACTAGAAGAATTAGTAAAAGAGCAAGTGATGCTTATTTTGCTCTATATCCTTAGAATAATTTATCAATCTCTATAATAAAATTTTATAGAGGTGGTTCTTATTAAAAAGGTTATAGAAGTAATATTTGTCATGTTACTTGTTCTTTTTTCTTTTTATTATACTGAAAAAGCGATTGTGTTATTAGAATCTAATGATCCAATTATGAAAGAGATAAAAGATAAGGGTAGTGGTAAGGAAGAAGAGGCCATTAATGCTAAAGTAGAAGGAGACTATTTAATACCGGGTTATAATGGCCTTGTTATAGATTTAGAAGAAAGCTTTACTAAGATGAAAGGGTATGGTAGTTATAATGATGCCCTATTAGTATTTGAAGAAGTGGAACCTACTATATCGATAGATGATTATTATGATAAGTATATTTCTAGTGGTAATGGTATAAGTACTAACATTGCTTTAGTTTTTGCTATTGATGATAGTAGTTATACAGATAATTTATTAAATATATTAAAAGATATGGGAGTAGTAGGAACATTTTTTATAGATGGTAAATTTACTGATAGTAATACATCATTTGTAACAGACGCAGTAGTAAATGGTAATGAAGTAGAAGTACTTAGTTATGATAAAGCTTATGATGAACTTTTATTTAAAGCAACTATTGATAAGATAAAAACACTTACTAGTACTACTCCTAAGTACTGTTATGCAACTTATGATAATGAAGAAGTATTAAATCTATGTAGTAAGTTATCTATGCATACTATTATACCTACTTTAAAACTAGATAATAATATTTATAGTAGTGCTAAAGGTAACTTAAGAAGTGGTAGTATTATAAGTGTTAAATTAACTGAGTCTAATGTATCTGAATTAAAAGTATTAATAAACTATATAAAACAAAGAGGTTTTACTTTAGTAACACTTGATACTCTCTTAAATGAAGCGAGAAGTGAAAAATAAGAAAGAGAATAAAACTCTTCCTTAACTAGTTTCTAATAGTAAGTTTTCATATTCCATACATTTTTCTTCTAATAATTTAAAGTTGCAACATCTTTTAGAAATAGGATGATTCTGCTTGTTTTTCACTATGTTATATAATCTATTAGCATTATTATTAATTATATATTTTTTCTTATTTAGAAATTTTTGTTCCTTTTTTAATAGATTCCAGTATTTAATTTTTTCTTGATTATTTTTAAATGTACGAAACTCTTCCAAATTATCAAATGTAACTTCAACACATAAATTGTCTGGAACAGGTATCATATTGTTTAAATCTAAAGCACCTAATATTTTACTATTATTATCAAATATTTTGATAAAGTCAATGTTGTCTGGCATTCCTTCAAATTTTTTCTTATAAGAAGTAATGGGTGCAAAATAATTAGTATTATTTTCTTTTTGCAAGACTACACCAATAAATCCTTTCATTTTGTTCTCTCCATAATCAACATTTGAAACTTTATAGTCAAATTTTTTTAAAAAGTTTATATATTTTTTATCAATAAAATACCATTTCATTATATTTCCCCCCTGTCATATAAAATAAAAATAGGGCAATACCAACAAAGGTATCGCCCTTATACTTTTATGCACTTTTAAAGGAGTAGTGTGAACCTTTATACGTTTTTTAGGAGTAACGTCAACCTCTTTATATACACTTTTAAAGGAGTAGTGTGAACCTCTTTTATTAGCTCCCTACTGTGGCAAGGGAATTCCGACTTTTGTTATTATATGAGGTATCACTCATTTAATACATCTAAAGTATATCATAAGATTATATTGTTGTAAAGAAAAAATGTTACTTTTTTGATGATTTCTACTTTTTAATAATAAAAATAGGACAATACCAACAAAGGTATCGCCCTTATACTTTTATGCGCTTTTAAGGAATAGTGTGAACCTCTTTTATCTTTATATGAGATGTCACTCATTTACTGCATTTAAAGTATATCATATGTTTATACTGTTGCAAAGATTAAATGATACTTTTTTGCAACGATTAATATCTTGATAAAATTAATTATTTATGATAATATGAATATGTAAAGAGAATTTACATATTATAAAAAAGAGGAATACCTAGTTTGCCATTTTGGTGTTACCTCAAAAAAAGTTTTTTGATAGACACCCTAATTACAAAGTTGTAATAGGGCGTTTTACTATCTATAAATAATCAGAAGTATAATTATTATTACCAATGATGCAATTAGAAAATCTTTCTTACAAGATAGACATTTCCCCTTTCTAACCCCCTATTTAATAAAGTGAAAGAAAGAGGTAAAAAAACACTGCTTTACTAGGTATTCCTAGTAGATATAATAGCATATTTGATATGATAAATCAATCGAACAAGATACATTTTTTTAATAGAAAATATGTTTTGTTATAAAAATAATTTGACATCTTTTTAATTTGTAGTAAAATAATAGTTGTAAATACGTTATTAGTTAGGGACTTGGTAAAAGAATCCTTTTAATCTTAGAGACTTAACGGTTGGTGAAAGTTAAGAAAAGATCTTTTATTACTACCTTAATGAGTAGAGTTATGCAAAGTAATTCCGGTTAGTGCCGTTATCTAAATTAAGTTAAAAAAGGATGGTATCGTGTAGTGTAGGGCACTCCTAGTGATATCATCCTTTTTATTATATAAGGTTAAGTTAGGAGGAAAAATTATGGGTAAGAAAAAGGGATACTATAAAAGTTCAAAGGAATGCGAAAATATTCACGTATTTATGAAAAATTGGTATGGTGTTAAAAGTCATCATCGTAAAAGAACGAGGTTTCATCATAATGACATGCCATTATACTTAATTAATAGAGGAGTTACTCCTCCTACTGCTGTTTCATTAGATATAGCATCTAAAGATGATTCTGATAAATATATTTATGTTAGAGATGATGATAAGAATATAAGATGTTATAGTAATTGTTTAGCGCTTAATAAAAATGCTATTTTAAGTAGTAATTTAAGTGCTAATGAAAGAGAGAAAAGAAGAAAAGAAATTTTAGAAAGTTTAGGTTATGGGTATGATGAAGTTACAGGAGAAGTAGAGTTATTAGAGAACATAGAAAATGAAATATACCTTGATGAATTAGTACCTACTGAAAAAGTTAATAGACAAAAAACTATAAGTAAAAGAAGTTATTATTATGGAAGGAGAAAATAAATATGATAAATATTAAAGAAAGTGAAAAATTAATGCCACTTAATCATTCTTGTGCGCATTTATTAGCAGAGGCAGTTAAGAAGTTATATCCGGAGGCAAAGTTCTGGGTAGGACCTGTAATAGAAGATGGTTTCTATTATGATATTGATTTAGGTGATAAGACTCTAACCGATGATGATTTACCAGTAATAGAAAAAGAAATGAAGAAAATTGCTAAAGGTAATAAAAAAATCATTCGTCATGAATTAACTAGAGAAGAAGCACTTGATAAATTTAAAGATGACCCTTATAAAATAGATTTAATTAATAATATGAGTGATGATGAAGTAATTACATGCTATACTCAAGGAGACTTTACTGATCTTTGTCGTGGACCTCATGTAGAATCTACTAAAGAGTTAAGACACTTTAAATTACTTAGAGTAAGTGGGGCATACTTTAAAGGAGACTCTAAAAATAAAATGTTACAACGTATTTATGGAGTTTGTTATGAGACTGAAGAAGATTTAAATAAACATTTAGAGTTCTTAGAAGAAGCGAAAAGACGTGATCATAAAAAATTAGGTAAAGAATTAGGTTTGTTTATGATTAGTGAATATGGACCAGGATTTCCTTTCTTTTTACCTAATGGTATGATTTTAAGAAATATTTTGGAAAACTTTTGGTATGAAGAGCATACTAAAGAGGGTTATGTTTTTATTAAAACTCCTATTATGTTAAATCAAGAATTATGGGAGAAATCAGGACATTGGGCTAATTATAGAGAAAATATGTATACATCAGAAATAGATGATAGAACTTTTGCTATTAAGCCTATGAATTGTCCTGGAGGTATGTTAGTTTATAAAAACTCTTTGCACTCATATAAAGATTTACCAATAAGATGTGGTGAATTAGGTCAAGTACATCGTCATGAAGCGAGTGGTGCTTTAAATGGTTTATTTAGAGTTCGTACTTTTACTCAAGATGATGCTCATATTTTTATGAGAGAAGATCAAATAGAAAGTGAAATAATTAGATTAATTAACTTTATAGATAGAATTTATAGTCTATTTGGCTTATCTTATGATATAGAATTATCAACTAGACCAGAAGATAAATTTATTGGTAGTATTGAGTCTTGGAACAGGTCAGAAGCTATTTTACAAAATGCTTGTAAACAAGCAGGCCATGATTGTAAGATAAATCCTGGAGATGGAGCATTCTATGGACCAAAACTTGATTTCCATATTAAAGATTCACTAGGTAGAGTATGGCAATGTGGTACAATTCAGTTAGATAATAACTTACCAGAAAGATTTGATTTAACATATATAGATAAAGATGGTTCTAAAAAAAGACCAATTATGCTACATCGTGTTATTTTTGGCTCTATTGAAAGATTTATTGGAATTTTAATAGAACACTTTGCAGGACTTTTCCCACTTTGGTTAAATCCAGTACAAGTTATAGTTATACCAGTATCTAGTGAATATCAAGGAGAGTATGCAAGTAAAGTATATGAAGAATTAAAGAAAAATGATATTAGAGTAGAACTAGATAATCGTAATGAAAAATTAGGTTATAGATTAAGAGAAGCTCAAACTAGAAAGATTAATTATACATTAATACTTGGAGATAAAGAAAAGACTGATAATACTATTAGTTATAGAAAACATGGTGAAAAAGATACTACTACAGTTAGTGTAGAAGAATTTATTAACTTACTTAAAGAAGAAATATCTACTAAGAAAATATAATAAAAAAGATAGCTAGTCCTATAAATAAAATATAGGTCCATTGCTATCTTTTTTTTGTTTTTCATAATTTACATTATTACTATAATTATTATCATTTACTACTTCATTTTTTTCTTCATCATCGCTACTATTTATAGCAGAAGCTACTCGAAAAAGAGTCCTTGCATTGGTTAATAATGGCCTTACTTGGTAGACAATTGGTATCGCTTGATTAATGATTCCAAGAGTTCTTTGCGTGTTATTTAAAATGTTATTCCAATTTATTCCTCTTTTTGGCATATAATTAGGATATCCCATATTATACTCGTTGTACATAAAAACACTACCTTTCCCTTTACTTTAATATATGATTAATTTTTCCTACTTGTGAATATAAAAATTGAGTGTTATAATTATTTTAAGAATAGAAAGGAGAGAGTGTATGGAAATAATTGCAAAGCCTTTTATCTTTATATATCATATAGTCCATTATATTTTGCTTTCTCCTAAACGCATATTAAATTATGCATATACTGGTGTGTTAACTTTGGGCGATAAACTAACTAGAGGTAAAGTTAGTAAGAAAAAAGAAGAAAAAGTTAAAGAAGATTCGGCTATTTTGGAAGTAGAAAAACTGATGAATGAATCAAAAGAAAAAGCTAATAAAAGAATAACTTTGAGTAAAGAACCTGAAATATCTTTTCGCTATAAGGTAAAGGGTAGTAATGGTAAAATTATAAATGGTACTTTTGAGGGCCCTAATGCTGATGAAGTAAAAATATTTTTGCAAAATGAAGGATATGAAGTATTAGAAGTAGTTCCTCGTAAATTTTATGATATAGATATAAATATTGGTGGAAAGTTTACTGCTGCTGATCTTTCTTTTTCACTTACTCAGTTATCTACATATCTAAAAGCGGGTATTGCTTTAATAGATTCAGTTAGAATACTAGAAAAACAAAGTGAAAAACCAGAACAAAGAAAAGTATATCAAAAAGTTGTATATGAATTATTAAAAGGTCAAGATTTATCTACTGCTATGGAAAAACAAGGAGATAAATTTCCAACTCTATTGGTTAATATGATTAAAACAGCTGAGCTTACTGGAGATTTAACATCTGTTTTAGATGATATGGCTGATTATTATACTTCTAAAGAGGAAACAAGAAAAGCAATGGTTTCTGCCATGACATATCCAGTAATAGTTTTATGTATTGCTATAGGAGTTATTATCTTTATTTTAGTTAGTATTGTACCGCAATTTGTAAAGATGTATCAAGATAATGATGCCGAGATTCCTGTTATTACAACATTTGTTATGAATGCCAGTGACTTTATTGTTAATTATTATGCATTAATAATTGTAGGAGTTGGTGTTTTTGTTGGCTTATTTATATATCTATATAAGAAAAATAAAGGTTTTAGAAAAAATGTCCAGTTAGTTCTTATGCATATACCTGTTTTTAGTCAAATTATTATTTATAATGAAGTATATAATTTTACTAAAACCTTTGCATCTCTTTTAAACCATGGAGTCTTCATTACTGATAGTATGGAAGTTCTTGCTAAAATAACTAATAATGAAATATATAAAGAGATAATTGCTAGAACAATTATAAATCTTAATAAAGGTGTTAATATATCGGAATCATTTAAAGGACAATGGGCTTTTCCAGTTGCAGCTTATGAAATGATTGTAACAGGTGAGAAGACGGGACAATTAGGATTAATGATGGAAAAAGTTGCTAACTATTATCAAGTATTACATAAGACCTTAGTCAAACAAATGCAAAGCTTTATAGAACCTTTAATGATAGCATTCTTAGCATTAATTGTTGGTACTATTCTTTTATCAATAGTTGTTCCAATGTTTGATATTTATGGAAAGATTCAGTAGGTGAAGTCATGGAAGTATTATATATAATTTGTTTCTTTATAATGGGCCTAGTCTTTGGGTCTTTCTTTTGTTGTGTAGGACTTAGGCTTAGTACAAATAAAAAAATTATTAATGATAGAAGTGTTTGTGATAATTGTAGACAAGTTTTATCTTGGTATGATTTAATACCTTTAGTATCCTATATTTCTTTAAAAGGTAGATGTAGATATTGTCATAAAAAGGTAAGTTTATTAAATCCTTTTATTGAAGTTGTAACAGGTATTTTATTTGCTCTATCTTACTATAGTTTTGGCTTTTCTATAGATTTAGTTTTAGCTTTAAGTATTGTGGCACTTGCTATGATTATATTTGCAAGTGATTTAACTTATATGATTATACCTGATGAAGTAATTATCTTTTTTAGTATAGTTATTATAATATTAGAGTTCTTTTTAGAGGGTATAACTGGTGTAGGTTTATCTTTACTTAGTGGATTATCTCTATTCTTTTTTATGTATTGTTTAATGAAACTAGGTAATGCTTTATTTAAAAAGGAATCTTTAGGGGGAGGAGATGTTAAATTATTCTTTGTTTTAGGACTTGTAATAGATCCTTTTCTAGGACTTGTAACTATCTTTTTAGCCTCTTTAATAGCTTTACCAGTATCTTTGTATTTACTTTATAAAAATAAAGAGCATATGATACCTTTTGGACCTTTTATCTTAATAGCGTTTCTTATAGTGTTCTTTAGTAAAGTTACTACTAGTGAGATTTTTGACTTTTTAACATTATTTTAATTTTGTTGTTGACGAACGTTTATTCTAATGTTAAGATATTAAGCATTAAAACATTTATATAAAAGTATGGTTTGGTAAAATAAGCCGAAAATAGCCGAATTAATAATATTAATTATTATATTAAGTTATTCGAAAAAATCGAATAGGTAAAAAAATCTTAATAATTGATATTAGTTTTAAGAAATATTATTTTATGCATTGCATAAGGAGAGATATATGAGTGAATTTGGAAATATAATTATTTATAAAGAGAACATAAGAAATAAAATAAATTTTATTTCGCCCTTGTCGTTACCTCCAAGGATTCCTACTTCATAGATAAGGTATCCCTTATTCTCCATAGGCTTAAATTCCGATAGTCGCTACCGTACTCATTTATTTTTTATTAAATTATTATTTTATCTAAAACATTATCTAAACTACACTAGCTAAATTATAGTGTAACTTTAATCCTTCAAATAATATGTTTAAACTTGCATTTATATCTCTATCATTATGTACTCCACATTCCGGACAGTCATATTCTCTTATACTTAAATCTTTTATTTCACTATTCTTATAACCACAATGACTACATATCTGACTACTTGGATAATAGGTATTTATCTTATAATAATACTTGCCTTTTATTTTACATTTCCACTCTATTAAAGAACGTAATGTACTAACACATGCATCTGATAGACTTTTATTAAATGCTTTTTTCTTATCTTTAAACATATCTTTTACTAATAGACTCTCTGTTACTATAATATCATGATCATCTACTATCTCATTTGCTATTTCGTTTAAATAATGTTTTCTATAATTCTTTATTTTTGCATATATTCTTGCTATTTTTTCTTTTGTCTTTAAATAGTTTTTACTTTCCTTTTCTTGTCTAGATAATTTTCTTTGTAATCTTTTTAATCTCTTTTCATATTTCATTAATATTTTATCATTACTATATTTAACACCATCACTTGTTATTACTAAATCTTTTATTCCTAAATCTATTCCTACTATACTAGTAGGTATTGCTTTCTCCATTAAGATATCTCCTACTACAACTACACTAACATAATACTTATTTGTTGATTCTCTTGAAATAGTAGCATTTACTATCTTTCCTTCTATTTTATCCTTATTTCTAAAACCCCTTATTTTAACTTTTCCTATTTTTGGTAATTTTATATTTCTAGTTAATAAATCTA
>CAMMQC010000007.1 GCA_946498975.1 uncultured Mycoplasmatota bacterium | reverse complement strand
ACATAAACTTGTGTTTGAAAATACCTTTACCCCCTATAATCTAGTACACAGCGAATAAAAATATAAATCAAAACAGTGGTATTACTTTAGCACAAAGATATACTGGTTATGAAAGCTTCATTATTAATGAATACACAAAAATTAGAGAAACCAACTTATCTATAAAATTTATAGAAATAGCAGAGAATATGTTAAGTGATGATAATAATATAGAATATTTAAGAATAGGTAAAATATATTTAGATAGTATACTTATGTTATTAAAAGACTTTGAAGTTGATAGAGTTTTAAGTGAATATCAAGATTATGAAAATGAAATTGATTTAAGAGAATGTCCAAAGGCTTTATCTTATGTAAAGAAAAGTATTGAAGAAAGAGATGATAAAACAAAAAGAAATAGTTAAAACTATCTCATGACTTCTAGAAAAGATTTTATTAAATTTAAACTATTAGAAATATTTTCTATTTTATCGCTTGGTCTTAAGCGATATTTTTCTTTCATTTCTTCTTCTAGTCTTCTTAGAAATATAGGACTTCTATTAAGATATTTATACCAATATGAATTTTCTCTTAAATATCTATAAAGATTAGGATTACTTTTAATCTTTAATCTTGTTTCTACTTGCATTAGTCCTCATAATATTTATTAATAGGTCGCTCTTCATAATCAGGTATATATTCATCGTTATTTTTAGGAACTATTTCACTAATAAGACTAACTGCTTTTTGTAATCCGTTTACACTTCTTTGAACAGTATCTAAGTCAATATTTCTAAATAAATTAGTTATCTCTTTAAATGAGGAAGAAGATGTTTCTTTTACCTCATTTTTTGATGTTAAAACTTCATCGAAGACACTACTATCTTCTCCATACATATCATAGGCTTCATATAATTTTTGAAAAGTAGTCTTATTATTAAAGACAGCTTGGGCAAGCTCTGGTCTTTTTTTAATAAACTCTTTAAAACTTTCTTTAGACATAAACATCACCTATTAAATAATATGTAGAAAAAAAGAAAAAAGACTATATATTTTAATGTATTATCTTAATCTATATCTATATAAGAAAATTGAATTTATTTATAATAAATTATCATAACTTATAGCAAGTAGAATAGCATATGCTATGAAATATTATTTTTTCTTCCTAATACACAGTTTTTTTATGTAATTAGTAAGATCGCTATTATATGAAAAATCGGCAAATGTACTATAACTAATAATATCTTTATCTTCTAAACGTTTTAACTCATCATTTTCTTTATCTCTATATACAAAAATTGATGTTCCTTTATTCCGTTTTACATATTCCATTGCATAATAATCTGTAAAGCCATCTCCAATATATATTACATTTCTACAATCTGTTTCTTGTTTTCCATGCATCTTAAGAATTTCTTTTATTGCTTTAACTTTGTTTTTATCATTCATTAAATAATCTATTCCTGTAGCTTCTCCATTATTATTGTAAGTAAATGTAGTAGCATATATTTTATCAAAATAATTAGCAATAATAGTTTTTCCCAAATAGGACTTCAAGCCAGAACTAAGTAAATAATTATGAATGTTATTATCTTTTAAGAACATTAGAAATTCTTCTACACCCTTATTGTAATCAATATTATTTGCTCCCAAAGAAAAGCTTTCATCTGTCAGTGGTAAATTGGCATTTCTTATTAGTTCTAAGAAAACTGAATGGGTAGCAGTATATACATCAATATTTTCATCTTTTGCTTTCCTTTCTACCATTTCTAGAAATTTAGGATTAGAAGCACCTTCTGGTAAACCACATCTTTCTAATATTTGAAATTTTGTTAATTTGTATGGAGTTAGTGTTCCATCAAAATCATATATAATTATATTTTTTACTTTTTCCATCAATATCACTTTTTGAACCTTTCTTTTTACGACATCAATTTTTTGATAATTTTATATTAATATTATTGAAGCATAGCTTTATTTCGGTGTATAGTACTCTCTTTTTTCGCTATATTATATATCATATTTTAGTAAATGTAAAGGATAAATTACATTCATTTTGTGATAATCCTTTGTTACTACTCAGCCATAAATAAATAATTAGTTGACACAAAACTAAAGAAATATGATATACTTAAATTGCGAGATGGAACCTATCATAGCAAATTTGGTTATATAACATCTCGCTTTTTTGTGTAGAAAATGATATGTTAAAAACACTAAAGCTATGATAGGAGAGGTAAAATGAGATTACAAAGTTATAATAATAATTTATATCAAATGTATGAAGAAGAATATAATCGGAATATAAAATTATCTAAAGAAATAAAAGAATTAAAGTTAAATAATACTAATTTACAATATGAATTAAAACGTTTTAAGAAAAATATAGATAATAGAATAACAACAGAAGTAACTAAGGCAACTGCCACTCTTTCTTCTGAAAATATTAAATTAAAAGAAGAATTAGAAAAAGCACATCAAGAAATAGAAAGATTAAAAAAACAAATTATGCAAAAAGAAAATAAAGATAAATATACTATTGATAAATTAACAAATCAAGTTAATAAAAATAGTACAAATTCTTCTATTCCAACAAGTAAAGAGATGAGTTTCAAAAAAGAAAAAACTGGTCCTAATACATATAATCATAGAGAAAAAAGCCCTAAAAAAACAGGAGGACAAGTTGGTCATAAAGGTAAAACTCTAACAAAAAATGATATAGAAGAAAAGATAAAGAATGGTGATGTTAAAGCAGTTGAAATTATTCATCATATTAAAGGAAAGAATAAAGAAAATACTGTTAAATATAAAATAGGTATAAAAGTAGAATCATATGTAGAAAAACATATATTTATATATGAAGAAGATGCTACAGATACACTTCCTAAAGAATTTTATTCTGATGTAACTTACAAAGATGATATAAAGATATTAATAATTATTTTAGGTATTTACTGTTCTATTAGTTATAGTAAAATCAAAGAATTAATATACGATTTAACTAAAGGTATTATCAATATTTCCGAAGGAACTATTGATAATATCTATGAAGAATTTTCAGATAAAACAGAGCCAACAATAAATAATATAACTAAAAACATTTTAAATGGGTTATATCAACATACAGATGAAGTAACTACTTCAGAAAATGGTAAAGCCTCTTATTATAGAGGATATGCTAATAAGACTAATGTAGTTTACAAATATCATCACCATAAAGGAGATGCACCAATAAAAGAAGATAGTATTTTAGATAATTTCTATGGAACAATAATATCAGATCATGATACCGGTGTATTTAAGTATGGAACTAACAATCAAGATTGTGTTATTCATATAGGAAGATATTGTAAAGAAGGTTATCAGAATGTATTAGAAACTAGTTGGCAAATGGAAATGTATTATTTCTTGTTAAGAATTGAAAAGAATAGAAAAATACTTACTGCTTTTGGAAGAGATTATTTTACGAAAAAAGAAATAACGGAAATAGAGAAAGAATATGATATGATTTTACAAAAAGCAGAGGAAGAAAATAAAGAAATATCTTCTACATATTGGCAAGAAAAGGAAGAAAAACTTCGTAAACGATTAGTTAAATCAAAAGTAAATGTACTTTTCTATATTCATGATTTTACTGTTCCATATGATAATAACTTTATGGAAAGACTACTTAGAATGATTAAAAGTAAAACTAAAGTGTCTGGTGGATTTAGAAGTAGTAGAGGTGGAGAAAGATTTGGGAACATTATGAGTATAATTAAAACCTCTAAACTAAGAAAACAAGATGTTTATAAAAGTATAGGGCAAATATTTGAAGGTAAGATTTTATTTGCCTAGTTTTACCATGTAAAAATAACGAATTACTTAAAATTCGTTATTTTATGGCTTAGTAGTAACAATCCTTTAAGAATAATTATTAATGTACTAAAAAAAATATTGTCAAAATAGTAAATAAGTGATATAATATGGCTACATTAAAAAGGAGGGGGAATAATATGACGCTTAACTCTATAGAAGCAGAAAAATTATTAAAGAAAGATGTAATTCTAAGTCCTGGTTACTTAGAAAAGCCAGAAAATCGTTGGGTAAAACATTGTCTTAATGTTGGCGAAGCAGCTGAAAGAATTGCAAAAAAATTAAATTTAGATAGTGATTTTGCTAAATCTGCTGGTTACTTACATGATGTAGGAAGAAAATTTAATCACCCACAACATGTAATTTATGGTTATAATTATCTAAGCAGTATTGGTTATGAAGAACTTGCAAGATATTGTCTTACACATTCTTTTATCGATAATGATATTAATTTAGTAGCAGGCGGTATTTTACCTGAGGAAGCTCAAATGCAATTGCTTCCTTACTTGGAAAGCCACAAGTGTAATATTTATGATAACATTATTCAATTATGTGACTTATTTTGCCTAGAAACAGGATTTACTACTATAGAAAAAAGATTATTAGATATTTATAACAGAAAAGGAGTATTTTCTAATACACCTGAACATTTTAAAAGAGCTATTTCTTTAAAACAAAATATTGAAACTTTAATGGGTTGTGAGTTATACTCTTTATTTCCAGAGATTTCTGATAAAGAAAAAGCTAGTTCTAAAGCAGATTATGAGCAAATAGAGTCATTATTAAAAGAACAAAATGTAAAAGCAATAATATAATAAAAAAAATCCTTGAAAATGTAGACTACAAGGATTTTTTTTATTATATTTTTTAGTTGTTATTTCAAAAAGTCATCTATTGTCATTAATCTTTTATCTATATCTTCAAGTGATACTTGGTCTTTCTTAGGAGTAGTATCTTCTTTTTCAATAGACTTTTCTAATGTCTTATAAAGAAAAGCATTAGTTAGTCCTTTTTTATTAATAGTACTACCTGTAGAATATCTATCGGCAATAGGTAATTCTGTTGGTTTAATTAGGGTAATTTCACCATTTTTAATACCTATATGGTCTTTATTAGTAGGTATTAATGCTTTAATAACGTGGTATGGATTAGTTTTAACATCTCTTATAGTCATTAATCCCCTTCTTGCTCTACTACTCTTTTCAAAGTCTTTTAATTTAACTCTCTTACCTGTACCTTTATCTGTAAGAATTGCAAGATAGTCACTAACATCTTCATCAAAGTTAATAGTACTAACAACTGTATCATCTTTTAAGTTAATAGCTTTAACTCCACTAGCTTTTATACCAACAATAGGTACTTCATCTTTAGCAAACCAAAGTCCATAACCTAAGGATGTTGCGATAAAGATATCAGGATTAGTATCTAACATAACATCAACAACAGTATCACCATCTTTTAGTTTAATACAACTACTAGGTTTAGATGTTCTAGTTATTTTAAAGTCAGATAGACTTGTTCTTTTAATCATACCATTCGCTGTGGATATAATTACATTAATATCTTTCTTAAAGTCTTTAACAAGTAAACTAGATACTACTTCTTCTCCTTCTCCTAAAGGTACTAAATTACTGACATGTTTACCCAACTCTTTCCATTTTAAATCATAAATAGTATGAACTGGTATAGATAAGAAGTTACCTAAGTTAGTAAATACTAGTAGTGTATCTAAAGTAGATGCCTCATATAGTCCTACTAAATAATCATTTTCTTTTAGAGTTGTTTCTTCATCTTTACTGGCACTATAACTCTTTAGACTAGTTCTTTTAATATAACCGTCTTTACTTAAAGTAACAATAACATCTTCTTTAGGTATCATTACAGTAGTATCTATTTTTATTTCAGTTATCTCTTCTTTAATTTCTGTAAGTCTAGGTAGGGCATATTCATTTCTTACTTTACGTAGTTCATCTTTCATAACCTTTTTAAGAATTTCCTCATTACCTAAAATAGCATTAAGTCCTTCTATTATTTTCTTTAAGGTTGCAAGTCTTTCTTCAAGTTCTACAACATCAGTATTAGTTAAACGATATAGTTGTAATGTTACAATAGCTTCTGCTTGGGCCATACTAAAATCAAACTCTTTAACTAAATTCTCTTTAGCATTAGCTTTATTTTTAGATGCTCTAATAACACGAATTACTTCATCTAGTATTGATAAACATTTAATAAGTCCTTCTACAATATGTAATTCACTTCTAGCATGATCTAAATCAAACTGACTACGACGAGTAATTACTTCTTTTTGATGGTCGATAAAAGCATCAAGGGCCTGTTTTAAACCTAAAAGACGTGGTCTTTTCTTAACAATGGCAATCATATTAAAGTTATAACTAATTTGTAAATCAGTATTTTTTAATAAGTAATTAACTATTAATTCTTTATTAGCTGTTTTCTTTAAATCAACAACAATTCTAACATCTTCTGCTGATTCATCTCTAACTTCAACAATACCATCTATTTTTTTATCAAGACGAATATCATCTATTTTCTTAACAAGTAGGGCTTTATTAACTTCAAAAGGTATCTCTGTTATAACTAAAGAGTTTCCTTCAAAACCATATTTACTCCTAATAATAACTCTACCCTTACCTGTTTCATAGGCATCTCTTATTCCTTTAATCCCTTCAACAATACCACCAGTTGGAAAGTCTGGTCCTTTAACATATTTCATTAGGGTATCTAAACCACAATTAGGATTATCAATTCTATGAATTGTTGCATCTATTACTTCTCCTAAGTTATGAGGAGGAATATTAGTAGCATATCCAGCAGAAATACCCATGGCACCATATACTAAAAGTGCAGGAAATCTTGCAGGTAAGACTGTAGGTTCAAGTGTTGTATCGTCAAAGTTAGGAGCCATTTCTACTGTATCTTTATTAATATCACGTAACATTTCATTAGATATTTTAGAAAGTCTTGCTTCTGTATAACGGTAAGCAGCAGGAGAATCTCCATCAATAGAACCATTATTACCATGCATATCAATATAAGGAAGTCTAGTTTTCCAAGACTGACTCATACGAACCATAGCATCATAAATAGATGTATCACCATGAGGATGGTAATTACCTATAACATCTCCAACAGTCTTGGCACTTTTACGATATCCTTTATCATAAGTATTTTTCTCTTTATACATAGAATAAAGTATTCTTCTTTGTACTGGTTTTAATCCATCTCTTGCATCAGGGATAGCACGTTCTTGAATAATGTATTTAGAATAACTTCCAAAACGCTCACCCATTATATCTTCAAGAGTATAATCCCAAATACGTTCTAATACTTCTTTAGTTTCTGTTTTCTTAGCCATAACATATCACTTCCTTATAATGTCTTATTTCCTCTACTATTAATTTCTTCTTTAAATTTTGTAGCATCATGACCATTTACTGTTTCTAGTTTTTCTAAACCGTCGGCAATAGGTAAACTACTAAAGATAACACTTCTACCTATAAGTTGTAAATTCTCTAAACCTTTGGCACTAGTTAATTTTTCAAAACAAGCATCTCCACCTATACTTTGTAAGCTTTCTAATCCTTTGGCGCCGATTAAATTATCAAAAAGAGCATCTCCACCTATGTTTTGTAAGCTTCCTAAACCTTTGGCGCTGATTAAACTATCAAAATAAGCATCTCCACCTATATTTTGTAAGCTTCCTAAACCTTTAGCACTGATTAATTTATTATAAGAAGCATCTCCACCTATATTTTGTAAACTTTCTAATCCTTCGGCACTGATTAAACTATTAAAGTGAGCCTCCCAACCTATATTTTGTAAGTTTCCTAAACCTTCAGCACTGATTAAACTATCAAAATAAGCATTTTCATCTATACTTTGTAAGCTTTCTAAACCTTTAGAACTACTTAAACTATAAAAATAAGCAGTTCCACCTATGCTTTGTAAGCTTCCTAAACTTTCGGCACTGATTAAACTACCAAAAGACGCATATCCACCTATATTTTGTAAATTTTCTAAACCTTCGGCACTAATTAAACTAACAAAAGACGCATCTCCACCTATATTTTGTAAACTTTCTAATCCTTTGGCACTGATTAAATTTTTAAAGTAAGCATTGCCTGTTATACATTGTAAACTTTCAAAATTATCTGTTAGTGTTTTATCATCATATTCTAAATCTCCATAAAAACAGATTATTTCATTTTTATCAAAATCAGATGCTTTTGTTCCAATATTTTCTTCTCCACAGTCAAATACAAGAGCCAAATCTTTCTTGGTATCTCTTTTATCTCTTATTTTTTTAATTCTAGGGTCTTTACTGTAACCAAATCCCTCTATTTCTGACTCTACCTCATATAAAAAACTTAACTCTTCTTTAGTTAATTCTTTTGCTTCATTAACTTTTTTATCTATTTCTGTTAATAGTTTCATATCATTAACTTTCTTTAAGTACTTATCTTTATCAGGAAATTCATTTAGTTTCTTTTCAGCAATAGGAGTCATACAATCTTCCAAGTTCTGATGTTCTCCTACACCTCTTACTTCTCCTATATTACTTTTACCATCCATTCTAATGGCAATTCTAGGTTCTTTATATTTTCCATCATTATCTTTTGTATAATATACATAAAAATCTCCATTAGAAAGTTGTGTTTTAGCTGTCTCTTCTCCAGCAGTACACCATCCTGTATTCTTTCCTTGAAGTGACTCCCATAATGGCTTATAATCACTTCCTTGGTCATATTTTACCCATAGACCATCTGTATCATTGCCTCTATTTACATAGCCAGTATTTGTTAAGTAATATTCATATAATTTCTTAAAGCTTTCACCTTTCTCTAAAGCTTTTCTTACTTCTTCACTTATTTCTTCATTAGTTCCTATTTCTTTAACCAAAGTATTATATACTCCTGCTAGAGCTTCTCTATTTAATTCTATATAAGGTTCTGTTGTGGTTTCACCTCTTCTTCCAAACTCCCATTTTTGTTTATCAAACTTATTAAGTTTTAGCATTCCTCTAAAAGCATAATGTTTAAACCACATTGGATACTTTGCATCATCGCTTGTTAAATAGTCTATCCACATATCAAGAGAATTTTTTTGTTCTTTCTGTACATTTGAAAGCATTTCTTCTTTCATATCATCTGTTACAGTAATATCTCCATAACCTCTTTCTCTTGCAATTTTCTTTTGTAAATTAATATAACTTTCTGGTAATTCTTTTATTACATATTTATCATAATAAAACTTCTTTAATACTTCCATTTTATGAGGATTATCTTTTGCTATATCATGAGTTCTTTCTAGTCTTTCTAAGTATTTTCCTATCTTTTCAGTAGGACTATCACTTTTCTCTGCCGTATGCATGATAGCTTCTTCCATATGCATATTATTATATAAACTATTCAAAAACTCTTCTCCATTTTTATATTTCATAAGCAATTTCTCCTAAATCTTATAATCATCTTCTAGAGTAAACTCAACATTTTCATCTATCCACTCTTTACGAGGTGCGACATCATCTCCCATAAGAACAGAGACACGTTTTTCTGCTAGTTGAGCATCTTCTATTTTAACTCTAATTAAAGTTCTTGAACCAGGCTTCATAGTAGTTTCACATAACTGATCGGCATTCATTTCACCAAGACCTTTATATCTTTGAATTTCACACTTCTTACCTTTAGATTTTTCTTTCATTTCTTCTACGGTATAAGCATAATCTATATTTTTACCAGATTGAATTTTGAAAAGTGGTGGTAATGCTACATAAAGTCTTCCATCTTCTATTAATGGTTTCATATAACGATAGAAGAATGTTAATAATAAACACTGAATATGTCCTCCATCTTCATCAGCATCGCTCATGATGATTACTTTATTATATTCGCAGTCATTTATATCAAAGTTAGCACCATATCCTGCTCCTATAGTATAAATCATAGTATTAATTTCTTCATTTTTTAAGATATCTTCTACTTTCGCTTTTTCTGTATTTAAAACTTTACCACGTAAAGGAAGGATTGCTTGATATTTTCTATCTCTTCCTTGCTTTGCAGAACCACCTGCAGAGTCACCCTCTACTAAGAATAGTTCTTTTTTAGATTTATCTTTAGACTGAGCTGGTGTTAGTTTACCTGATAAAGCTCTTTCTTTAGGATTTTTACTCTTACCCTTTCTTGCTTCTTCTCTTGCCTTCCTTGCTGCTTCTCTTGCTACTTTACTCTTTAATGATTTAGTAATTATCTCAGTTGCAATCGCTTTATTCTCTTCTAAATAAAACTGTAATTTCTCAGTAACAATAGAATCTACTATTGTTCTAGCTTGTGGTGTTCCAAGTTTTCCTTTAGTCTGTCCTTCAAACTGTAACATATCTTCAGGTATTTTTAAAGAGATAACAGCAGTTAATCCTTCTCTAACGTCACTACCTTCCAAGGCTTTCTCTTTACCTTTGATAAAGCCATTATTTTTAGCATAATCATTAAAGACACGAGTTAGGGCAGTTTTGAATCCAACCTCATGAGTACCACCATCACTAGTTTTAACGTTATTAACGAATGATACTATATTTTCCTGATATGTATCAGTATATTGCATAGCGATTTCTACATCTATTTTATTTTTAACGCCTTCAAAGTCTAAAACATTATGTAAAGTAGTTTTATCTTCATTAAGATATTCTACAAAAGCGACAAGTCCTGTTTCATAACAAAACTTAGCATGTCTGTCATCTTCTTCATCATGTACTTCAATAGTTAGTCCCTTTAAAAGAAAAGCAGACTCTTGCATTCTTTCACATATAGTTGTATATGAAAAGTTAGTTGTTGAGAATATTTCTGGATCTGGTAGGAATCTAACAGTTGTACCTGTTTTATTAGTAGTACCTATCTTTTTTAAAGCTTTATCTACTTTTCCTCCATCTTTAAAACGAATGAAGTATTCTCCCTTATCTCTTTTTATAGTTACTTCCATCCATTTAGATAAAGCATTTACAACACTACCACCAACACCATGAAGACCACCTGATACTTTATAACCTGCTTCTTCAAATTTACCACCAGCATGAAGTACGGTATAAATAACTTCAGGAGTAGGTTTACCTGATGCATGCATTCCAACAGGTACACCTCTACCTTCATCACTTACGCTAACACTTTTATCAGAGTGTATAGTTATAACGATATGTTTACCATATCCATTTATCGCTTCATCTATAGAATTATCCACAATTTCCCATACTAAATGATGAAGACCTCTTTTATCAGTAGAACCAATATACATACCAGGTCTTTTTCTAACCGCTTCTAATCCTTCTAATATTTTTATTGAACTATCATCATATTTTACTGCCATTATTTCACATCCTTCAAGATTTCAAAAAAAAGATACAAAAGTAATCTCTTTTGCCCTTATCTATTCTTTTCAAGGTTTATTTTATCAAAAAAAAGAAGCAAATTCAAGAAAACTTCTTTCTATTTACACATTTTTTGTAACTATTCACACCCCTAAAGTGAAATAGTTACAAATTTTTGACAAAATTTAAGCAATCTATGATAAAACAATTATAGAAAGGCAGGAATTTACATGAATAAGGGAATTTTCAAAAATAAATCTTACAATTTGACAAAATAAAAACAATGGCATGGAATGGTTAAATGGCACTGGTGAATATGACTTTAGAAAAGGATCAGAAATAATGAATAATTTCTTTAATGGTAATATTCCGAGTTTAACTCAAAAACAAAGACAGATAAAAGAATTAAAATCATTAAAAAGTTCGCTTTCTCAATTACAACCTTTATCACAAAAACAACAATTAGAACAAGGATATGCAAGAACATTAAAGAAACAGGGATTTATAGATATGTTTTTGTTAACATTGATTTTAGGAACAGTTATAGGTATAATTGCTACAATAACTTTAATGTTGATATAAAAATAATTTGCTTGGCTTTATGCCTTGCTAAAATTGTGATTATATGGGCAAAAGTGGCATGGAACCTATGCACATCGCTATTGGCTCTGCCAATAGCGTAGTGTGTTACCATTTCGACAAAATAGTCTTTTATTACGAGTTGTAGCTTGTTTTTTAAATATCAAAATCTCTATTATCATATTCATTATTTTTAACTTTTAAAATGCGTGGTTTAACAGAAGCTATATTTGTTTTTTATTGATTTGATATTAGCATTAATGAATTAATAATCCACATAAGCAAACCTACAAATCATCTCTACCTTTCTTTTTAATTTTTCACTTATTACAACTTCTTTAGTCTCTATTGTTATAACTCATCACTTACTTTCTTAAATATTAAAGAAAAGAAAGAATTCTTTAGTAAACTTACTTCTTGGCGTACTCTTATTCTATCTAATTTTGAAATATAACCACTTACTTGCCCTATTTGTAATAATATAATGTTATACTATAATAGTATCTATACTTAAGAAAGGATTATTATAGTATGAAAAAATGAAAACAAAGAAATAGAAAAATTATTAAATAGTGCCAAAAATTATTTTGGTAAAGATGAAAAAATATATATTTTCAAATGTAATAAGTGTGGCAAGTTAGATCCTGTTCCTGAATTTATTGTTAACGAACAGATTGGATTTTTAAAATTTATTAAAAAGAAAGACACTCCCAAAATGGAATGTCCTTACTGTGGTTCTACTATGGAACAACTTAAAATTTAAAGTTTTTGCTTTATTCTTTTTGCCGTGATACCAATGTAATTTGGTATCACTTTTGCTTTAATCGTTTTTAAACGCACTCACCCTTATAGATAAAAAATTGATCCCTAAAAATAGGACCAATTTATAAAATTAATATTTTTTTAAGAAATTTTATCTAACTCTTCTAAAATTCTCTTAAAACTTGCCTCACTAGGCATTCTTAAATCCCCTCTAGGAGATAAACTAATAGTACCTACTTTAACTCCATCAGGAACAGCATTTCTTTTAAATTGTTGTGTATAGAAACGCCTAACAAATACTTTTAACCATTTCTTTATCTCATCATCACTAAAACTATCTTTAAAAGTTAATTTAGCAAGTAAATATATCTTCTTAAAAGCCACTCCATATCTTAACAAATGATATAAAAAGAAATCGTGTAAGACATAAGGACCTATACTTGACTCTGTCTTCTGTAAGATATTACCTGCTTCATCAGGTGGTAATAACTCTGGAGATATAGGAGTATCTAAGATATCTGTTAATATCTTTTTTCTTTTATCAGTACTATTATCTTTAACATATTCTACTAAATATCTTACTAAAGTCTTAGGAATAGATGAATTAACAGAGTACATACTCATATGATCACCATTATAAGTACACCAACCTAAGGCAAGTTCTGATAAGTCTCCTGTACCTATAACAATACCACCTAACATATTAGCGATATCCATAAGTATTTGAGTCCTCTCTCTTGCTTGAATATTCTCATATGTAATACTTCTATCAGATTCATCTAGTCCAATATCCTTCATATGAAGTATACTTGCTTCCTTAATACTAACTTCCCTTAAAGTTGCACCATATTCTTTAACTAAATTAATAACATTTAAATAAGTTCTATCAGTAGTACCAAATCCAGGCATAGTAACACCTATAATATCTTTATTATCACGACCTAGTTTACGAAAAGCACGAACTATAACAAGAAAAGCAAGAGTAGAATCAAGTCCTCCAGACATACCAATTACACACTTAGTGTTATTTAAATGAAGAATACGTCTTGCAAGGGCACTACTTTGAATCTCTAATATCTCTTCAAATCTTTTCTCTTTATCATTAACAGGTATAAAAGGATACATCTTATAAGTCCTATCAAGAGTCTTTATTTTATCGCAAACATCAACTTCTATTATTTTATAGTCTCCATTATAAACACTACTAGTAAAACTACTATTACGACATCTTTCATTAATTAATCTTTTAACATCTATATCTGTATATATTAAATTACTCTCTAACTCAAAACGTTTATTAGATTTAAGTAACTTACCATTCTCATAGATTAAAGAAGCACCTCCAAATACTAAATCAGAAGTTGATTCCATAATACCACTACTTGCATATACATAACCTGATATTGTTTTAGCAGATTGCATAGAAACTAGATTTCTTCTATAACTATCTTTACCTACAATTTCATTACTACTAGATAAATTAAAGATAATAGATGCTCCATTTAAAGCATGATTATTACTAGGAGGAAAAACACTCCACAAGTCTTCACATATCTCTATTGCAAAGGTAACTTCTCTATATTTCTTATCTCTAAATAGTAACTTAGTAGAAATAGGTACCACTTGACCTAATAGTTTTACTTCACTAAACTTTAAATCAAAACTAGAAGTAAACCATCTCTTCTCATAAAATTCACTATAATTAGGTATATAACTCTTAGGAACAATACCAAGAATATTACCTTTTTCTATAACAATAGCAGTATTCAAAAGTTGATTATTACATCTTAACGGCATCCCTATAATAGAAATAATATCTAAATCTTTAGTATCTTCTAAAATAATACCTAAAGCTTTCTCTGCTTCATCAAGTAATTCATCTTGTAAAAACAAATCCCCACAAGTATAACCAGTAAGAGCAAGTTCAGGAGTAGTAACAATCGATACACCTTCACTATCTGCTTTTCTAATCATTTTAACTATCTCTTTAGCATTATCAATAGGACTAGCAAGTACTAATTTATTAACAATTGCCCCTACTCTAACAAAACCGTATTCTTTCATTATTAAATCTTCCTCTCTTTTTTATTATTTCTCTTTTTTCATTCGATATACATAAGGCTTTGCTAAATTAAAAGTATATTTCGTTTGAATATCAGTAATATAACCTCTTTCCATTAATTCTACAACTTCATCAACACGACATTCAAAATAGCGAATCGCTTCATTATCGTCTAAATTTTGTTCTTGTACATTTTCACAATCTAAAGCTAAAAAACTATAATTGTAAGCACATACACCACAAGATTGATCTTGATAAAATTTATCTAAATAAATCATTTCTTTTGGAACATATCCTGTTTCCTCTACAACTTCCCTTTCTGCACCAAATTCACTACTTTCTCCATCTTCAATATAACCTGCAGGAAATTCCACACAAACTGATTCTTTTGTACTACTTCTAGATTGTACTACTAAAACAACATTATTATCTTTAGTTACTGGCATAACAATCGCAGCACTCTTATCACCACCACCTTTAACAATCTTCTCTCTTGGAACAACCATACCATTACCAAGTTCCACCATATATTTTTCTACATCCATAAAACCTTTACGTTTAATTGGCATATCTTTTTGTAATAATCTTAATAGATATTTTTTTAAATGTAATAAATTCTTTTTTGATGCTTTGACATTTTTATCATCATAAATATATTCACTAGATACTAAAGTCTTTTTTATTGTCTTTAACTCTTTTATATAATCATTTAACTCCTCTAATTTTTCTTTACGCATTATGATTCATTCCTCCTATTTTTTTAACTAGTCCCTTTTCTTCATCAATCATTTTATTTTTAACATTCCACAAGTCATAACTTAAATCAACATGAACAGGATGAGGATTAAAAAATCTTTTATTCTCTTCACTCAAAGTTGATTTTTCTTTAGTACAATAATCTCTAATGTTCATTACACTGTCGCTTTTATAGACACATTCTCCATTTATGAATATTGGTTCTAACAACTCTCTAACTGTATAAGTACCTTTCTCTAATTCTTTCCTCTTCCAAGTATCAACAGGATCAAACATTATAGTTGTATCATCTTCATTATATTTTTCATATGTATTGCCAATAATATCCCCTCTAATTTTACCTGTTTTTTTATCATAGAATCTAAATATTTGTTTATCTCCCGGATTAGTAATTTTTACAGTTTCTTCACTTAGTTTAATCTTAGGAATAATTTCTCCAGACTTCTTAATGGCAGCTAGTTTATAAACTCCTCCAAAGCTAGGACAATCTTTTGAAGTAATTAAGCTTGTACCTACTCCCCAAAGATTTATTTTAGCACCTTGTTTTTTTAAATCTTCAATTAAATATTCATCTAAGTCATTAGAAGCACAGATTGTGGCGTCCTTAAATCCTGCTTCATCTAACATAATTCGTACCTTTTTAGATAGATATGCTAAATCTCCACTATCAAGTCGTATTCCATATTTTTTAGGCATCTTACCTTGTTCTTTTAATTCTTTAAATACTCTTATCGCATTAGGAACACCTGAGTTTAAAGTATCATAAGTATCTACTAGTAAAGTTGCATTATTTGGAAAAAGTTCTGCATATTTCTTAAAAGCCTCATATTCACTATCAAAACTCATAATAAAGCTATGAGCATGAGTACCAGCGACAGGAATGTTAAATTTTTTACCTGCTAGTACATTACTAGTTGAAGCACATCCTCCAATAACAGCTGCTCTTGCACCATATACACCTGCATCAGGTCCTTGTGCTCTTCTAAGTCCAAACTCCATAACAGCATCCCCTTTAGCAGCTTCACAGACACGAGAAGCCTTAGTAGCAATTAAGCTTTGATGATTAATAATATTTAATATAGCAGTCTCCACAAGTTGAGCTTCTATAATAGGAGCTTCTACTTTTAATAAAGGTTCCATAGGAAAGACAACAGTTCCTTCTTTAATAGCATAAATATTACCAGTGAACTTAAAGTTTTCTAAATATTTTAAAAACTCTTCATCAAAAAGCTCTAATTCTCTTAAGTACTCAATGTCATCACTATCAAAATGTAAATTTTTAATATAGTCAATTACCTGTTCAAGACCTGCTACAATAGCATATCCTCCATCTGATGGATTCTTACGATAAAAGACATCAAATACTACTCTTTCATCCCTTCTCATATCAAAATATCCATTCATCATTGTAAGTTCATATAAATCAGTTAATAAAGTTAAATTTCTTTCATTCATTTAAATCATTCCTTTCTTTTAATCAAAATATTAATATCAACTTCTAAATTTTTTTAACTAACTGAATCCCCTGCTGTTCCATAAGTAGATAAGCTGCATCTACATAATTTTGTCTTGATTCTTCTGCAAAGGTTGCCACAGCATCTTGATGTACTCTTACAATACAATCTCTATTATGTTCATCAAGATAACAAGAAAGCCCCATAGGACCATTACATATACAAATATCAGTACAACATCCTACTATATCAAACTCTTTTATATTAGTAGATTTCTCTACCACTTCTCTAAAAGGCTGAGCCTCCATAAAACTTGTATTATTTTTAGGTATACATATAGTATTATTAAAGAGAGTAAAAGGTTTTAACTCATCAATCACCTCTTCTTCTCCACTACCTTCAAGACAGTGATAATCTGGAAATCTCTTATGTTCTGTAGATTCTTTAGTATGAGTATCTTGAATAAAGATAACTAACTGTCCCTCATTATGATATTCCTTAATAAGTTCTATCTGTCTAGGTATAACTCTAGTGATAGATTTATCATGTAACACTCCTTCCTTAACAAAGCCATTAACCATATCAACAACAATTAAAGCTTTATTATAAACTTTCAAATTCTCAACTTTCATAAATTATCCCTCCTCTTATTAACTTTTTATTAATATCAAAAGCTAAGAAATAAGCAAGTAATTAAACTTGTTATTAACATTATATTAATAAGAGAATAATTTGTCAACACTTTTTTAAAAAAAGAGAAATTTAATCAACATTTCTCTTTTTACATAGTATCTTCATTTAATAAACCGCATTTCGAGATAGAATTATAATAAGATTGCATACAATCCTCTCTATAAATAGGGCTTAACCCTTCTACTCGCCAATACATCTTATCTATTATCTGTCTAAACCATTTAGTCCTAGGTAAATTTATATTGGCCTTTGAAAAAGTTACAAAATCTTCTTTTGTACCTAAGTACACACCTTCATCTATTTTTTTAACATGATTGTCTTAGGGAGAATTTATCTATAATCTGATAACGTTCATTAATATCATAATTATATTCTTTACATTTTTCTTCATCAAAATATATTTCCATCATCATTTTAATCAACGCCCTCTACATTAAGATGTCTTTTTTTAGCATATTCAAGAAATTGTTTTCTAGAATCATAATAAGCCTCCATACAGTCTTCCCTATAAGCAGGTGCTAACCCTTCTACTCGCCAATACATCTTATCTATTATCTCTCTAAACCATTTAGTTCTTGGTAGACTAATATTAGCTTTATTAAAAACTGTAAAATCATCTTTAGTACCTAAATATACTCCTTTATCTATTTTTTTAACATGATTGTCCTCAAAAAATTTATCTATAATCTGATAACGTTCATTAATATCATAATTATATTCTTTACATTTTTCTTCATCAAAATATATTTCCATCATCATTTTTAATCAACTCCTTATTCTAATTAAATTTTATATTTGCAAATATTATTATTAATCTTTAATAACATCTAGCATATCATACCTATCACCTAAACTAGTTGCATCTATTCTTTTAATACAATGCTTCAACCAAGGAAAAGTATTTCCCATATTATTTAAATCCTGACTAACTTTAGGTAATGGCTTTTCAAAAATAGAAATATAACCAGAACCTTGTCTATGTTTATAACCAATATTTTCTAAATATTTTCTTATATCATAATAGGCATTAGTATAAGTTTTAGGATATACTTCTTTTAGTTTATTAGTATCTAAATCAAAATTAATTGCTTTTCTTGTTAAATCATAATAAACACCTTGATTTAGATTTATAACCGTTCCCTCCTATAATATATCTTATAACTACCATCTCCTTTCCAGTAATTTATATTTAGATACTTTCCGTGTTAACACGAAACAAATCTAACATAAAATTAAATATCTGTAAAATCATGAATTTTGCAAATTCGCCAAAAAAAGTGGGTCAAATTTTAAAATTCGCCCACTAAATTTTTAATATTGATATCTAAATTAACTCGAATTTGCAAAATTCAAAGTTTTTATATTTTTATTCATCAAAGAAATCATCAAAGAAGTCATCATCATCGTCATCATCTAAACTCAAGTTAACTGCCTTTTTAGGTTGTTCCTTAACTACTGGTTTAACTTCAGGTATTGGACTATTAACAACTTCTTTAACTGGAGAAACATCCTTAACAGGTTTAGGTTCCACAGCTTTCATAGCATCTAACTTCTGTTGTTGTTTCTGCTTATTCATTGCCTCTTCTTTCTCAAGTTCTGCTATCTTAGCATCTATCTTCTTAACAAGTTCATCTACATCAAATGAAGGTTTCTTAGGTCCTGCATTACTTTCCATATTAGAATTCATAAAAGGAGGCATTGGATTATTATTAATAGGATTATTTGGTCTAGGCATACCAGTAGGATTAGGCATTGCCCCTCCCATAGGACTATTATTAGATCCTGCACCTATTCCAAATAAATTAGGAGGTACAAATCCAGGAGGAGTATTTCCACCTTCTCCATTTGGATTAGAACTATTCATCATCTCTAACAATTTTTCCTTTTTCTTCTCTTTAACAAAAGTCTTTATATCAAAAGTATGAACTGCAAGTTTTTCTCTATTAGGATATGTTGCCTTAGGATAAGTTCTACCCCAATCAAGTTTAAAATCAGGTGTAAACTTAGTCTTAAATGGTTGCATTCTCATTCTAAGAACAATAACTTCAAACTGTTTCATTCTCTGTAAATCAGATACTGTAACAAGAGGAGTTGAAGCAGTCTTATCATCATCTTTAGATTTAACCTCACCACACATCTTAGATATTTCTTCTAAGGCAGCAAGTTCTGCAGAAATTAAGTAAATAATATTACCACAGTTACCTCTAATAGTCTCTGCATTCTCTTTACCATAAACCTGATTTAACTGTGCATAGTTTTGGATAATCATTGTAAATCTAATATGCCTTGAACGTGCAGCTGTAATCATAGTAGTAACGTCTTTTAAAGGTGGCATATTAGCAAACTCATCTAGTAAGAAATTAGTTCTAACAGGAAGTTCTCCACCATTTTCCTGTGCAACACCTATTAATGTTTCATAACACTGCTTCAAAAGAATAGTAACAAGTGAATGATATGTTTTCTTTTCATCTTGCACAACTATAAATAAAGCAGTTTTACGTCTACCAATATCGGCAAGTTCTATATCACTATGACTTAGCATTTCTGATAAGTTCTCACGAGATGCAAATAACTTAATCTTTTGTCTAAATACAGACAAGATTGATCCCTTTGTATCAGTTGGAGCATTAATAGTACTAGAAGCATTAATTACAGATGCACTAGCAGGATCTTTAAATGAAAAGTATTCTTTAATATAAGTAGAACCACCAAACTTCTCTTCTCCAACCGTAGTCATTAAACTAATACTATTAATATTAATCTCTTCTTCTTTAGCATCTTCAAAAAGACCTAAAGCAACACCAGAAAAATAATCAGCTGAAGTCTTTTCCCAAAAAGGATCACTATTATTACTAGAATCATCATATAAAATATTTAAAGCAAGGTCATCAAGTAACTCAATCGCTTTATCTTGATTACCACTTTTATACATTCTATAAGGAAGCGATAAAGGATTCCAACTACTACCATTTTGTGGATCACGGAAATTAAGTATCTGTACATCATAACCTTTATCACGAAGCATATTAGCAGTCGCTTCATAAATCTCACCCTTAGGGTCAGTAATAATCATAGATTCCCCTGCTTTAGCAAGTAATTTAACTGTAGGTTTAATAACAGTTTGTGTTTTACCTGAACCAGTAGAACCAATAACTAAAGTATGATACTCTCCATTATCAACCCAAGCTTCTTTATCATTTAAAAGCAAAGGAACACCAGCCGCATCACTAACTTCCTGCTGTGGAGTAACCATAACAATATCTTTTTCAGCTTTCATCTCTTTATCTTTAGCCCACCTAGAATAACCTTTATCTTTTTTCTCACTAGTAAAACCAAAGCCTTTTTCCATTTCAAAAAAGTATGATTTAACACTAACAAGCATTCCTACTAAAGCTAAAAAATAGATAAGTAAAGTCATCCATAAAAACTTAGGTGTAAAAGCAGGAAGTGGATTAAGACCACTAAAATATCCCTCAGTTGCAAAAGAATGTAAATTAACAATCCCTATCGCAACAATATAAAGCAAAAAGATAGCAAAGACTATAAAAATCATTACGTCGTCTTTATCAGCTCTAAACTTTAACTTCATAATAATCCCCTCATTTCAACGCTTATTATACCAGTATTTTCTCAATTTGAAAACAAAAATTTAATTATATTTTATTATTCTTTCTATTTCTAATAAGTAATAAAACTAAAATAATAAGTATTATCCCTATTACAACACCTATAGTAACTAATGTACTAACATTTACTATACCTAAAACTCTATCTCCACTTTTACTAGTATCTATTACTATATCAATACTCTTCTTACTATCTTTATTAAAGACCCAAGTATAAGTATTACCATTAACACTATCAGCATTATTCTCTTCTACTAAATAATCTGTTTCTATATTAACTGTAACTTCCTCCAAAAGAGGATAATCATTAAAATATATTAATCCTTCACTATCAGTTGATAATGAAATAATATCATTTCTATAAGAATAACTATAATCTCTAAAACCATCTTTAATAGTTCTAGCATCCCCATATTTATCTATATCAAAATCATAACTATAATTAAATCTATAACCATTTCCTAAATCAGTAGTATTTTTATTATAATATAAAACATCAGAAAAAGGCTGATCAGGAACTGTATCTACTATTAAATTAGAAGCATATATAGGAATATAATCTCTAAATGATGTTCTTAAAATCTCTTTAGTATAAATAGCATTCTGATAAATAGTAATATCATTACTCTCTTTTATTTTATTATCACTAATATCAATATTAACTTCTACACTACATCCACTAATCATAAATATTAGTAGTATTAAAGTCAAAATTTTCTTTTTCATAGCCTATCCTCCATAGAAACCACTCATATCAATTCCATAATATGAAGAAGAATCAAAAGATTTTCTAGAAAACAACACTCCTGTTTCATTACCAGCCGCTTCTGCACAGATATAACCACTATCATCAACACCAACAATTAAAATAATATGTCCACTTGTCGCAAGCAAATCACCAGCTTGTAAAACAGCACTATTACTTAATGATACCCTCTCTACACCATCTAAATATACAAAAGAACCAGATGATTGAACAGGAATAGAAAAGCCTCCATTATTAATAGCCCAAGTAACAAAACCAGAACAATCAAGTCCACAATAACTATAAATTTGTCCATTAGCAGCAGTATAACAGGTATTACTTCCCCAACTAGCTTCCGCACCTACAGAAATACTTCCATGACCTCCACCCCAAAAATAAGGGACTTTAACTCCATAATTATTACCAAGTTCTGCAATTAAAGTAACAGCAGCAGCAACAACACCTGCTCTTGTTCCATATCCTGCTTCTTGTACATTACTTGAAATAAGGTTATTAAATTCTTCTAAACTTGTACCATTACTTTGTAAAAAGGTATCTAACCTCTCATGTAATATTTGATCACCATCTGAAGATAAAACGTAATCACCATAATCAATATTACCACCACTAGTACCTATATTATTATTAGCAAATACTTCATCAGTAGAAAAAAGTCCACTAAAAAGAGCAACTACAGAAACAGGAATAACAAAAAGAAACATAAAAACACCAAGAGGACCAAAAAAGCCTAACATTATTTTAATAGGAACAGGTAATTTTCCTAAGAAACTAAATCTCCCACTAGCTTTCTTCCTTCCTCCAAAAATAGAACTTAAAGGATTAGAAGAAGTAACTTCTGCATCTTCTGTACTATCAATAATATTATCTCCACTACTTACACCACTAGTAGTATCATTATCATCCTGAACACTTTCGCTATTTTTATTAAGAAATCCTAAAGAAGAATTATTATTTCTTTTAGTCATAATATTTCTTCTAACATTATTAAGAGTATTTAAAGTCCTCAAAGCAGGCACACTTGCTAAAGCTTTATTAGCGACTTGATTTTTAATTCCACTTGAAAGTCTATTTCGCATTGTAGGAGAGCTAGTATTATTAGTAGTATTACCTTCAATATTTGCAGAATTTTTTTTTCTACTTTTATATTTATTAAAATTTGTAATATCGCTAGCAACATCATTAAGTGATGATTTAGAAGAAGCATGAGAAGTACCTTTATTCTTCTCATTATTTTTCTTATTATTAGTATCTTTAGAATAATCAATTTCTTCTTCTGGCATTTTATCACCCACTCTCTAACTCCATTTAACAATATTATAACAATTTACAATATATTATTAAAGTAATAATTCTATTTCATATTTAAAAACAGCATCTACATAAAAAGTAATAGTTTGATTATTATTAGTAGTAATTTTATAAGTAGAACCACCAATACTATAATCACTCACTTTATTACTATAATAATTATTTATTATATCATCTCTAAAAGTATTAAAAACCTCTTCACTTACTTCATCTTTATTTCTAATTCTCTTATAAGCTTCTGCACTATCATTAACCACCAAATTCTTAAAATGATTATAATATATAGTTGCAAGTTCCTTATCAGGAATATCTTTAACTTCATAACTATTCGCTTCACTCTTAGACTGAACATTACTAAATTCATTTAATTCTTCATTATTAGGAAGGCTTCTTTCCGCTTCTTCTACACTTCTAATATTATAAAAAATCAAAAAAATAATCAAACAAACAAATATTATAAATACTATAACCTTAACTTTTCTTTCCATCAAGAATCAACCTCCCCTATTTTATTTGAATATATAATCTCTGAAATAGGTTCCATTGCAAAAGTTAATTCATTCTCATTAATTGTAACTATATAATAAACATATTCTTGCAAAGTAGAATCATATAAAGTTTCTAATCTAAGCACTACTTTAACATAGTATTTATAAATATTATTATAGGAACTAATCTGGTATGCTTCTTCTAAATTACTACTTATATTAGCATCATACTCTCCCACAAAATCATAAACATTAGAAGCAGTAATATTATTTCTTTTAATATAATCACTATCTAAAATAGTTAAAATAGATGCATCATCTTTCGATGTAATATAAGAAAAATATTTAGAAATAGCAGAATCTATAGTAAAAAAGCGATTAACATCAGCAAGAGCTGTAACGTTTGTATCTATTTGTTGATCCTCTGTTTTATTTTCTGTAAATTTCATATATATAAAGGAACCAACAAAAATAATAATAAAAATAACAACTATAGATAATTCTATTTTTTCTACCTTTTTCATATTTCCCTCCTATAATCCAAAGATTGCACTTCTAAGTTCTAACTTTTCTTGTAATTGCCAAGCGGTATAATCATTTTGTTCACAAACTGTAGTAGCACTACTTTCTGGACAATTTGAATAATTAGTACAAACTGATACAGAAGAACAATAACCTTCTCCATAAATAATATTTAAATAGACACATCCTCCTCGTCCCCAACTACCGGGACTAAAGCGATAATCCCCTACCCAAGAATAAACAGACTGCATTCCTGCTAAAGTACCTGCTACACCATGTCCTGCATCATCACAACCAGCTGCTTCTCTTTCACTATTTCTACTTTCAATAGATGAAGCATATCTACCACCGGGTTGATATTCAGCTAAAGTACTAGCATACTCTCTAATTCCAGCACTTAAAGAAGTTAACTGAGGTCCTGCACTACAACTTGCACCATTGGGTATACCAATACCCCAAAAATTATAAAGACCTCCACACTTCTCCCATCCTTGCTCAGTTCCTGCTGTGACTACAACAAGTTCAGGATTAACCCCTGCATCTAATGAAACATCATAAACTTCAGCGGCATGGCTTGAAAAGTTAGTACAAAATGCACTATTACCACTATTAGTACAATATGCTTCCATTTTAGAAATAAACTCTTGTTTTGATAAAGAAGTTGAAGTTAAAGAAAAATCAACACAACCTGGACGAGGATTATCAATACTAACATAATCTAGTGGATCAACTCTATTAGCAATAGTATTACCACCAGATCTAACTTCAAAATGTAGATGTGTTCCAGTAGAACTACCAGAATGTCCCATTTTACCAATTACTTGACCTTGTCTAACAGAATCCCCTGCTCTAACAGTAATACTATTTTGAGCCATATGTGCATAATAAGTATAATTACCATCAGAATGTTCTATAATAACATAATTACCATAACCACCACCATCTTCATTACCCACATAACCATTATCAGCATACTGAGTTTGTGAATCACTTGTAGGATAAATTACTACTCCATCTTTAGCAGCGATAATATTAGTACCACCAACTCCATTACCGTTAGAAATATCAATCGCCCCATGGTTTCCATTATGAACACTATCATCACCTGCAAAATAAGCAGTAAGCATCGAAGCTACAGGATTCCCACTAGCAAAAGTAACACCATTTTCTGTAGTAACTTCTGCACTACCAATAGGCCACCAATAAGAATTACCATCACAAGATGATGATGAAGTATTTTCTTCTTCTTCAGCACCAATAAACTCTAAATAATCATCAACATAATCATAAACATCTTCAGCCATTCTTGCACAAGTAACATCATCTAAACTACCATCAACACCTTTAAAATAATCAGCTAAACTCTCTTTAACAGCATCTTCACTCTTAGGAGTATAAGTAAAACTACCATCCTCATGACTAACCTCTTCAAGCATTAAATCAGCAACTTCTCTCATTCTAGCACTTGACATATCATCATAAGAAAAATCTTCTATATTAGATTGCATTACTGTAAAAGCAGAAGTAATAATTAATTCAGAAAATTCCTTCTCAGAAGCTCTATATTCATCACGTACTTCTTTTAATCTAGAAAAATATTCTTCTTGAGCATCACTATAAGCAACAAAAGTATCTTTTATATTAATTTCTCTATATAAAAATGTTACTCCTATAAGAAAAAGAGAGAAAACAAGTCCTATTACTACAAGTTTCCCATAATTAAAAAATGATAATTTAAAAGAAGATAGAAATCTAGTTATACTATACTTCTTACTTCTTTTACCATTATTTCTATCTCCTTTCATAAAATCACTACCTTTCTACATCAACTACTATTAAAAACCACCAGCACTACCAAATGACTCTAATTCTTCTTGAGTAACAACAACATTTATTCTCATACGTCTATTACCGCAAACAAACAGTGCTTCACCTTGAGAATAACGTTTAATACTATCTTTTTCATTCTCATTTAAATCTATTAGTAATGATAAATCTTCTACTGCCTGTTTTCTAAGTCCCATAACTAGATAATATGATGAGTTATCAAATATTGCCTTACCTTGAGTTATAATAGCAGGACTAGAAAAATCACTAGGTTGTTGAGTAATTATTATTGTTCCAGTATTATATTTACGAGCACGTCTTTGTACTTGAGCAAGGAAGTCAGCTCCCTGTTCATTATTAGTACCAAGTAAAACATGCGCTTCATCTACCATTAATATTGTATTAACAGATGAATCAAGACAAAGTCCCCAAGCATATTTTAATACATTAAAGAATAAAGCATTTCTAATATTAGTATCAGAATTCATAAATTCTTTTATATTAAAGACCATAAAATCACTATCAGCAGTAATTGTTGTTTTACCATCAAAATAGAATTTTAACTCTTTTATTAAAGGTCTAATTTTAAGTTCTAAAGCTTGAATAATATCTTTTTCACGAGTCTGTTCTGTCAAAGACATAAGTCTACCTCTAATAGTAGCATATACATCAGAGAATGTTGGATAATCAGCTGAAGTAAAGTTAGAAAAATCAGTATTAAAATCTATGCCAAATCTTTTATATGTATCTTGAACAATCTCACTAAACATATTTAAAACATCTTCTTCAATAGATGGATCATAATACTTCATAAATGCTCTAAGAGATTGTAAAGTACGAGTTAAAACAGTATAACCTAATCCCTGAGAAATCTCTTCATCATCAGCATCAATAATAACTTCTAATGGATTAATAAGACCATACTCCCCACCTTTACCAATATCAATGGTATCTCCCCCAAAAGTTCTAGTCATCTCTTCTAATTCATTTTCAGGATCAATGGCCACTATCTGACAACCATTTCTAATATGCGTTCTAAGAAGTAATTTAGCAGCCGTACTTTTACCACTACCAGAAGTACCAAGAATAATCATATTAGCATTATTTCTATTATTTTCTTTTCTAATTTGATAAAGAAATTGATTAAACAAGATAACTCCTCCAGAGAAATCTACTCCAAGTAATACAGAAAGCCCTGGATCTTTAATACTATCAAAGATAAAAGGATACATCGCTGCAATAGTAGGAGAAGGAATAGGAGTACCAACACGTTCTTCTATATCTTGACTAGGAAAGATTGGTAAAATACTCTTCAAAACTTTCTCTTGTTCAAAACGTAAAGACACCGCTCTAAGTTCCATTGCATCTAAATAGTTTTTAACATTAACTTTTTTTAATTCCAAATCTTCCTTAGTATCAGCATTTATCATAATATGCATTTGAAAATCAAAGATACGAGATTGACTAGACGCAAGCATTGATACAAATGATTCCAAACTTTCAGCATCTTGTCTAATTCTCTCTTTAGCAGTTTGATCTTTTTCTTGACGATACTTCTCACGTAAATCAGCAACTTGTCTATTTATCATCTTAGACATAGTACTAAATGGTACAGGAATATGTTTAATAACTATTTTAATACCACTCATAGATGTTAAGGTTGATAAGTAACCTGGTGCAATAAAACGAGGATAAGATATAACTGACAGTATCGTTGCATACTTATCACTTATAAAGAAATCACTTGGATTAAATTGTAATCCTTTAGGTGCTAATTGACTTTTTATACTTATACTCATACAGGCATCACCGTCCCAAACTCAGTATTAACTCCCCCATTCAAGAAGTTTTCTAAAATTATTCTTAAGTCATCATTACTAACTTGTGAAGCATTTAAACCACAGCTTGCAAGACCATTAATAAGCATTCTAACACGTTTCTGTAATACATCTTCACTAGTATCTTTAAATAAAATAAAGTACTCGGTATCAACAATATTATTATTCATAAACATATTACCCTTATCTATATCTTGTAATATAAGTTTACGTATAGCAGGAGAGGTTGCATCATTATATAATAATTGCAATTGTGACATATAAACTGATATATCAACAGGCCTATCTGCAACAACTAACCAAAATTCAAAGTCTATCATATTATAAAAGTTTTTAAGACTAATCATTACATTATCTTGATCTTGTTGATCAAGGATAAATATATTACGAGGAGTAATTTTAACTCCAGTAACTTTCTGTTTACCTTCACAAATTATATAACCATTTTGTATACCAGTAATAGGCAACCAATCTTCAGTATACTGACTACTTGCTACTTTGGACATCTTTGACATCTTTAACACACCAACCTTTCCATACATAATTTCTTCTATTTGTAAAGAAATTGTAACACTCTATAATTATAGTTAAAATATTATGATAATTAGGAATAGGAATAACAAGAAAAGCAGAAATTAAACCGGGTAAAACCACAATAATAACTTGCCAATTAGAAGACATTGGAAAAGTCATCAACAAGACAAGAGAAATTAAGACTCCAGTTCCTAACAATATCAAATCGAAAGGTTTAAAGTAACCAAGAATAAGTTGACCACTCTTTGTATTTGCAGGGATTAAATAATTATTCACTATATATCACACTCCTTTTATTAATGTGGTCTGCCTCCACCACCTGGAGGAGGGCCACCAATAGCTCTACTGTTAGCAATATATCTTTGACGTTTACGATTTGCTCTAATATGACGTGCATTAGTCATAGAAACACCAATACCTTGTTGCTTAATAGAAGATAAATCATAAGCATCAACATCCATTTGTGCAACCTCAGTAGCATAATCAAGTTCTTCTGCTGTACCAACAAGTTTAGCATTTCTATCTTCTGGCTTAAGTTTAGATTGTGCAATTAAATAGTTAGCAGTTTGAGACTCTTTTAATTTTTCTAGAACGTTAGGGTCAATTTTATCAATATCATTAATCCTAGTACCATTATCCAAGTCAATATAATTTCTACTTTCTGCTCTAGCCTGTTGAAGTTGACTAACTATACGTTGATAATTACCTTCAAGTACAATATCATTACCAGAACTATCTTTTCCCATAACATAAAATCCAGTAGCACTCATATCTTTTAAAGCTTCCTCTTCAGCCATAGTTTTATGAGCTTTAGCTGCTTTAGTAACATTGTCATAGACTTCAAGTAATTTCTCATCATGGGCACCTTGAGCTTGACCAGCAAAAATAGCAGAGGCACCTGCACTTGCTCGCCCAAATAAAGTAGAACCAGAAGCTCTTACAGCATTTCTTTTTTGCATTGCTGAGAATACTGCTCCCGTTCTATTTTTATCAGAAGTAGCAAGAGCTTTAGCACCAACAAAAGCACCACCAAAAGCACTTGTAACACCAGCACCTACAGCTCCAAGACCACGAAGCGGATTCCATGAACTCTCATCATCTGGGCGTTCCTCTCTATAAGCCCTATAACCTGTAGCAAAAGAACCAGCAAGTCCTCCAGTTAAAGCAGCAGCTCCTAACATAGTACCAATACCACTAAATAATTTTCCATCTCCTTTGATACCTAACATATCTTGGAAAAACTTAGGAGCATCTTTCATAAATACTAAAATACCAATTATAATAAATATATTCGCTAATGCACTTGTAATAAAACTAGAAGTTCCAACCCAAGTAACTAAATTGCCTTCACGCAATAATATTATTAAATATATACCAAAATAAACAATTATTAGTCTAATAAACAAGCTTAAATAAGTAGAAGTTAATGTCTTAACCCAGTTACCAAAAGCTCCATCTTTTTCTTGGCCTGGACTAATATAAGAAATAATAGGAACAGGGGCAATTAATCTTAATAATGCAAGTTTAATAGCCCTAACAGCAACATCTAAAGTAAAGCCTATTATTATAATAGTCATTACAATAGCAACTACTACACCACCAAATCCTGTATAACTAAAAGCATATGTTTCTCCATTTGCATTACAAGTATCATTTATATGGTCTAATAATGCTCCAGAAGTAACTAAAGGATTAAAATAAGGTCCTACAATATCAGGACAAGCTGCAGCCTCTTCATAATTAGCAGCTGTTATATCATCATAGCCATCATTTAAAGTTGGGGTAATAAAGGCTTTAGCAATATCTGAAGTAATAACATCACCAACATTTTGCATACCATTTAGTTGAAGTCCTCCAGAATTTGAAGCTGTACTCGCAGTTCCCGATCCAAGAATTAATTTACCTAAAATATTATCTTCAACAACACTATTTTGAAATTGATATAAAAGTCCAAATAATATACCATTGTTCTTAATTTGTTCATTTAAAGGATTACCATTTGTATTTTGAATATCAATAGGTACAATAACAGATAATAAGATTAACATAATTGCAATTCTTTTAACAAGAGAAGCAGCACCTTTTTGTTTATCTTTGAATAAATCAGGATTCACAATAATCTGTAAGAAGGTAATAGTTAATCTAAAAATCATAAAAATACCTAATATCATTTGTATTCTCAAATAAAAGGTATCTATAACATCACCTTGAAAAAAACTAGCATTTGCAATAATAAAAAATATATTAAAAATACCATTCAAAAAGAAATATCCTATACTATCTAATACAGAAAAAAAACCTCTTAAAAATTCAGATATAAAACCTGGATCATTCCAAAACATTTCTTTCACTTCTCTTTCATTAATATCTATCATTTACTATTATATCAGAGATAAAATCAAAGATAAATAGCAATTATAATAACCATTCAACAAAAAAAACAATTTTCACTGTAAAGTACAAGTAGTGGCATTAATAAATGACAATAATAATTGTACTAAAGTAGGTACTAAAAATAAACATATAGCAGCAACTAATCTAATAACTAATTTAGATTGAGCTTCTTTCATAGCTTTCTCATCAAAACCAACAACTGCTTTTATAAAATCTATCGCACTAAGCAAAACAACTAAAATAGGTCCTATTATTTTTATATAATTTAATATTGTATAAAGTATCCAACCTACAGAACCAGGATCATTTATATCAATAATATCATTACATTCTACCCCAGGGTCATCAAAATCTTCCCTATTTAATCCCTCTTCAAGGTATTCCCAATCATCATCAGGATCTTCATTTCTATTACTACCATTATTACCAGTACCAGAACTCAAATCAAAATGTACAACATTACCAGTTGGAAAACTAATATAAATAGTTTCAGGACATGTATCTACATCATTAAGACTATCAGCAATATCAACACTTCTACCTTGATCTGGATTCATAATTACATCCCACTCATTCCCATTTCTAGTAAAAGTATATCTAACATTTTGTGAATAGTAAAAACATCCTTCCGTTTTTCTTTGTAATCTAGCATAAGAATTTGTTCTTTTCGTTTCAGAAAAAGTAATACTACAAGTACCATCATGAGGAGTTTGAACTAAAACGTAAGCAGGACACTCACCTGCTTCATAAGAAACTGTTTTATTACAACTAAGACCATTACTAATAAAAGAACCACTTAATTCCCCATCCTCATTAGTGAAAACACGACCGTTACCATAATCACAATTAACAGAAGTTCCTGATAAATTAACTGCATTTTCAGACTCATCAGCTTCAACAGTAATTATATTAAAAACTAAAACACCAATAACTAATACAATAGCCAAAACTTTCTTCTTCATATTAAGTTCCACCTCAATCATGATATTAGTATACCATTACAAAAGAAAAATAGCAATTAAATTGCTATTCTAAACTAAATATTTTTACATAGGATTATTCCAACACTGACTCCACCTTGATAAAGTCTCATTGTCTGTAATATTACCAACCATAGTAAATATTAAATTAAGAACAGTTATAAAAAAGAAAATTAATATAGCATAAACAAGTCTTCTAACAATTCTTTTTAAAAGCTTCTTATTTTCTTTATCATCACTACTAAGCACTGCCTTACCTAAATCCAATGTACAAAGTACTAATAAAATAATAGGTATAACTATCTGTAAGATTGGAAATACCCCATCTTTAATAATCCTTACTAAAAAGTCAAACCCATAACAAGCACTATCAACATTTACTATACTATCTAATAATTGAACCATATCATCATTCCTTAAAGAAAAAACAGCAATTTAATTGCTATTTAAATATTAGTCAATGCTATTCCAACAAGCACTCCAAGACTGCAATCCAGGTGCATCATCTCCAGCAATATTACCAATCATTGTAAATAATAAATTAAGAAGTGTAACAATAAAGAATACTAATATTGCATAAATACATCTCTTAATTAATTTAGACTGTGCTTCTTTAACTGCTTTATCATCACTAGATATAACCGCTTTACCTAAATCTAATGTACCTAAAACAACCAAAATAATAGGTATACCTATTTGTAAAACAGGAAATAAACCATTCTTAATAATTCTAATAACAAAATCAAAACCTCTACAAGCTGAATCAGGATTAGCATTAGCAGCATCTAATATTTGTACCATATTCATTAACATCATATTCATAAAACATTCTCCTTCACTACATCAATAATATATAATTTATAAGCATTTGTCAAGTTACTATCTTTTAAATAATCCAAATATTTTTCCTCCATCTTTTTCTTTAGTTTTATCAATAAGTCCTATCTTAGATAGAAAATCTCCAAGCACAGGATTCTTAACTCTATCATTTAATGGTGGAATATTATAAAAGACTTTAGTCTTACCTTCATATTCAAAATCCATAATATCACTATTAGAAAGTAAACTCATATTTAAAACTATCTTCTTACCTTTTAATTCTTCAAATATTCGCCTATCTCTTCTCATTAATTTATTAAGTCTAATACTAGAAGGTTCTAGCAAATACAATACATCGTTACAAGCTCCTTCATTACTAGAATCATTCAAATCTATCAATATTATTGAAACATCATTATGTTTAACAATCTCAGTCATTAAATGTTCATCATCAACTGAAATCATATTATTACTATTAAAATACATAAAATCATGTCTATTAACTTCAATAGCAATTACACTCATACCATAAGTCTGTTCAAGCTCTTTCTTTAACATATAAATAAGTGTAGTACTCCCTGCATGATCAGTAATATTTTTAATTCCAATAATTCTAGAACCAGAAACTACTTTTTCATTAATAGTTGTAGATAAATCATTAAGTTGTTGAATATGAGCCACATCTTTATAAGTATTTGGATGATCTAAAAAATATTTAACACCATCAACAGTAGTAGTAAAATTATAAATCCCCATTGAAATTATTTTAGATAAGTAAGCACTAGAAGTTGAAACTTCTGTATTAGGAAGTAAAAGAATGATTTTATCAGCATCGAGACCAATAGATATTTTTTGGATATTAGTTATATCCTCATAATCTTTAATTGCCGTAACATCTAAAATCATTCTTGCATAAAAGAAGTTCTTGAACATTTCAACAATTTCATCAGCTGTATGAACACCATCAACACTCTTAATAACATCAATATCTAAAGTAGATAGTATTCCTTTCGCTTCGTTAGCAATTATAACGTTCAATTCTATTCCCTCCTTTTTCCTATTAATAGATTGTCCTAGTTTCACCCACAACTCTTAAAAAATTCCCTAATCCCAATATATTATTAATTACAGGAATATCAATATTAACAAATGTAACAACTGTATAATAAGTTCCTTGTCTTTCACCGTCACCATCATTAGTAGTTACTTCATGAGGAACATAACACCATCCATTATAATTAGGACACTCAGCATCAGGATTATCATTTTGAAAATCAATTAATTGTTGGTTATTAACACTATAAGTTATTTGATTAATATAACTATTTATTTTCTCAAGTGCTTCATCATTATAAGGACCTTCATATTGTTCAATAATATTAATGATTTGATTCTTAACTCGAAATGCTCTAGTATAATTAACAGAATAAGCCATATAACCATTAATTAAAAGAACAAAAGCCAATATAATTTGTAAAGTAAAAACTTGTCCTATTGCATCTCTCATTATTAATCACATCCTAACATATTTCTTATCTAATTATTATTTTACTGTATTAACTTGAGAATTAACATTATCATTCCAAGAATTTTCAATCGCTGGTTGAATAACATTAGGCCAAAATATTGCAAAAAATGCAGTAATAACACCAATTAGAACAATAGTTACTACAGTCATGTTTAACTCCCCAGTTGCTTCCTTCATTAAAACATCTCTCCTTTCATATCTTACAAATACAATTATAACAAATAATTATGATTTTGTAACTATTTTTTTATGCAATCATTGTTAACATTGATGCTAATATTACAACCATAACACTAACACCAGTTACAACAAGCATAATCATAGTCATATTTCCCATGCGATCAAGACGCTCTTTATATTTAGTCTCTCTAGCTTTCGCTTGCAAATTAGAAACAGTTCTTGAAAACATTAAAAGTCTCTCTTGCTTCTTCTCTTGTCCTCCAAGACCTAAACGATATAAAAGACGCATCATTCTCATAGAATCTCTAACAGGATAAGTATTAGCAAAATCCATATATGGATTTATACTAGAGTCACCAGAATTAATCTTTTCAATCATTTCTCTAAGACCGGGTTTAAAAATATCAGGTGCATCATTTATACTTTTACCAATCGCTACAGGTACAGTATAATGTTGTATTAATATCTCTAAACTCTTTAAATAGTATGGCAACATTACATCAATTTGATGCAAGTGAGCTTTATAATATTTTTTTAATTGCATATATTGCATTTTAAATACTAGACCAGCTACTAAAATTGCAAGTATAACATTTAAAGCTGTAACATTATCAATAAATATAAACATAAATATAAAGAAAACACCAATAGCTAAAAGAACCCTTTTTTGAAACAAAACATTAGGAGTAGCACTGTCACCATATTTAGCATAAACTAGAAAATCATAATCAGACTCTCTTAATATTTCAAAATACTTTTTATTATCATTAATAAATTGATTTTTATCTATTGTTTTATTATAAACTAAAATAAATAAAATTATTGCAGCTACAAATACTATTTCCATAATTACTCAACCCCCACATTCTCATTATAATATTTTTCTCCTTTTAAAAGGAAATAACAGTTAAATATAATAATAAAGTGAAGTACAAGCTTAACCCAAATACTCTTAATCAACTCAACATAACTATCGCTTCCAAGCATATATTGAATAAGCATAACTAAAAGAAATAACATAATACCATATTGCAAAAACTTCTTATGAAATGTCGCTCTATCCATTCTATCTCTATATACACTTTCAACAAGAGTATCGATATCAAGTTGCATATTTTCCAAACTTTCTCCAGTATCTCTAGCACCTTCTTTAGTTATTTGTAAAAATAACTGATGCATATTTTTTACTATATAATATGGATACTTATCACTAAAGAACTTTAAAGCTCCATCAATTGCTCCCTCTTCATAAGACATATCAATCATATGATTAACATCAGTTAAAACAGGATCTTCTAAAACTCCTGAATCTCTAACACCTTCAAGCGATTTAACAAAACTTTGTGTAGTTGCAAATTCCATAATAACATTAGTTGTATATATTTGAACTTGTTCAAATATAAACTCACTATAAATTCTTTTACATCTTAAAAAAGATAAATAAGGCACAAATGATATTGTAATAACTACATAAATCAATGATACTACTATATTATAGAAATATAAATAAGTAACAACTAAAGCAAAACCACCCATAATTAAAACTTGAATAAGATATTGTCTTGCTGTATATTCTTGCCCCAACTGCTTAGTCTTTTCTCTTACTACTTTGTAAGAGTAAGGTGCAAACTTATCATATATAACTTGCATTTGTTCATTAATATATTTAGAAATATTCTGTCCCTTATAATTTCTATATAATAAAATTATAATAGCAATTATTAGCAATAAAAACAGTACCATAAAACCCCTCCTTTCTTTAAACTATCTCAGTATCATTAGAAAATGGTACTTGAGTAAGATTATTAATCTGATTAATATTATTAAAGTTAGGAGATTCCACTACATTGACAGGTTGTTGACCAAAAGTAACTACATTGTTGACTTCGTTATCAACGTTATTCATTGAATCACCTTGTGCAAATAAATTATCAATAAAGATATTTTGATTTTCAAGATACTCTTTTAAATGCTCAGTAGGCATATTTTGAACTGGTGCTTTACCAAATGTTTTTTGGTAAAGGATATGAGACTGCGGCTTATTATTCTCATCAACATAAAATTCTACTACTTCATCAACTTCACGATGAAATTTACCATATTCTTTACTATAGTATGCTTTAATATGAACACCTAATTGAATATATCTATATATCGTAGTTAAAAACTGATCTACATCTATATCACTTTCCAAAAGTGAATACATACGATAAGGAATAGCACTAGCTTTATCAGCATGAATTGTAGATAAAATATTATGTCCTGATGATATAGAGTTACGAACAGCTGTAACCGCTTCAGCACTACGAACCTCTGATAACAAAATCCACTTAGGGTTTTGTCTCATACAAGTAACAAGGACCTCGGAATAACTAGCTACATTATTAGTTTTCATAGCAACTATATCACGATGAGGAAATATCTTATCTAAATGAAGTTCCAAAGTATCTTCGATTGTAATAATTTTTTCATTCTCTTTAGTATGACTAGCTAAATATTTAACAAACTCCGTCTTACCAGAACCAGTCTCACCACTTACCATAATATTACAATGCCCTTCAACACATTTTAATAAAATATCATGTATATTAGCAGTAAAATAATCCTCACTAAGTAATTTCTCTCTAGATAATCTAATCTTAGCAGGTGTCTTACGAATAACAACTGCTATTCCATTAGTTGCAATAGAATCATGAACAAAATTAAGACGAAGTTCCGTAGACTCAGCATCAAGAAAAGGTTTAGCATTATTAAAGGTAGTTCCCATAACATTAGAACACTGAAATGCTAATTTTTCTACAAAAGTATCATTAATGCCTTCAATTTCAACTCTCTTAGAACCTTGAGTTAAAGAACGAACCCATATTTGTCCATGATTACAATATGAAATATCTGTAATATCATCATCTTTAATTAAAGGCTCAAAAAATCCAAAATCCAACTTATCAAATATGGAATCGTTCATATCCTAAATCACTCCTTTATTGTTGTGTATAAGCTAAATCTTCTTCAGTCATTGCAGTTACATTATTAATAAAGTTTCTTAAATCTTCACTAGATAAAGTTACATCTCCAGGCTCATCTTCTAATGACTCAGCTGTAGGAACAGGTATAATCTCAGATTCATATGCCCTTAAGAAACTAGCCTTACGAAGCAATATATGATACTCTTCTGGAATAGCAAATATAATCTGAGATGGAACAGTCTTTTCTTCTAAATTTGCAAAAACATTATTACCACTACTATCAAATACAGCAAGAACTTTAACATTAGATAATAATTTACCAACCATAATTCTATCATCAGTAACAATAGTACCCTCAGCATTTTCTGCATTTTGAACTTTTAAATAAATATCAATATAATTACCAGGATAAATAGAATTACTATAAGTACTAGCCATATCAACATCTAAGTTATATAAGACATATCCTTTAGGATAATCTAAAATTATACTATCAGGTAATTGTTCACGAGATACAACACTTCTTCTATAAAACAAACTACCTTCAGGAATAACACTATCACCATTAGAATACATATCAATAATATCAGCACTATTAGTAATAATATTATCATTAACCATAGAATTAGGAATTTCCATAGTACCAATCATATCTTCTGTAATCTGAGTTCGAGGATTAATTTCCTCAAGTGCATAAGGCACTGTAACAGGTGTAATCGCTTGATTAATACGCATATTATAACCAACATAGAGTACTATAATAGCAATTATTACACCAACGACAGTAACAGTGTTTTTATTAGTTAAAAATTTCTTAATTCCAACAAATAAATTATTCATAAAATCCCTCCTTATTCTTATTAATCAACATCACTATAATCAAGTTTGCCTGCTCTAGTCATATCCGTTACGTACTTATTCTCATAATATCTAGATTCCAATATTACATTTATCCTATTAGTAAGTTCAACAGATTCACCATTAATACTAGCAGCAGTATCTGACTTAACAAAAATACTAACTTTAGGTGGTGTTTCATTTATATCATAAAAACCAATATCATAAGTTCTACTATTAGATACATTTTGAGCAAAACGTCTAATAAAACTTTCAACAAACTTTTCTTTATCAATTCTAAGCAAACCGCTTAAGCGGTAATAACCAACATCAACTGCATCAGTCATTGCCGCTTCTGCTGTTTCTCTTAATAAATAATAGTCTAATTCATTACCAGTCTGATAATTTTGAAGAATATTAACAACTCCAAAAGTAATAACAGCTAAAAGGATAATACCAAGAACTAACATCGCTTTGTTCATATTATTCAGCTCCTTTCAAGATAGCAGATTGTGCCATATATTCGTTATAACAACTAGTTGTAGTATCAACAACATTAACACAAGCACCATCATCTTCATTATTACATCCAATTAATCCACTCTCTAATAATTCATTACTATTAAGAACCTTATGAAGTAAATAACTCTTGTAAACAGTAATTCCTGATGTTTTATCATTACCTGCTACTAATACTTCATCAGTATCATCAGCAGTAGGTTCAGCATAACTATCATAATTAGAATTGTATTTTCTAATTTTATTCATTGTTTCAGGAGTAAGAACAATATGATAATCAAGATATCTATCCCCTTCATAAATAGTATCTCCCAGAGCTTGAATTTGATTTATTAAAGTTACAGGTTGAACTAAATAATCCGGATTCTCTAAATTAGTCGCTGCACAAGTCCAGTTAAATCCTATCGCTCTACTATTAGTATCAGCGACTTGGACAAAATCATTATTTTTTAAACTCTCAACTTCATTTATCAAGTTAGATGCTACTACATCTTTACTAGTATCAGAAGAACTAGTAGGTGTAACTCTATCTGGGAATAAATTGTCAAGAGAAATAGTTCTATAATCATAATAATTTATTGGAGTTTCTTCTACGTCACCAGGATCAGGATCACAATCTGGCCAGTTAGAATCAGTTGGAGAGCATCCAGGATTTACTTCCTCACCACCTGGAGTGCAACCTGGATCATCAGGATTACATGGTGAGGGATTATCTAAAGCATAGAAACAACTAACATCAAAATTCCAACCAAAGTAACCATAATTATCAATATGGCCATTAATATTCATCTCAGTTGCATCTTCTATTTCTTGCTTTTGACTATCTGTAAGAGCATTAGGATCACCATTTTGGTTAACTTTCCAATCATACCATGCTGTATTAACTGGAACTGAATTTAACTTAGTACAAAATTCATTACCAACGTAAGTATAGAAGTCTTCATGATCTGGATCCATTGAATGAACAGGTAAACCTGTCTTATTATTAATCCATGTACCAGGGAATGTAATTATATTATGATAATGCCAAGGATCATTTTCTCCATCCTCACATGAACCATCTGTAAGCGTAACCATACTAGGAAAATCACCAGTAACAGTAGTACCATTTAATTTTTGTGAAGAAGAGAATGTCTCTTGATCATCATCAGTATTATTATCATTATCAACATTATTAACAACAATCTCATAACTTGTAGTCTCATTAGTACAAGCAGCAGCTTTTTGTTCACAAGCTTGTTTTTTAGCTATATATTCTTCTACTTCTTTTTCATATTGCTCTTGAGCAAGTGTTTCTGTTAAAACAGTATTTGAACCACAAGTACCAGACCAATAACAAGCATCATCACAATAAGTACTACCATAATTTTGTCTTAAAATACCATTACCATCAGGATAATATCTTCCATTACTATTACTATATGAAAGATTACCATTATATAAATTTATTGTTCGTTGTGTCTGTCCAAGACTACTAAAATAATAAGGACCTAAAGCACAAATACTAGTACTACCTGTACCATAATCTGAAATCCATTTTCCTGCACTATAATGTCCACTAGGATTCTTTTGCATATACTCATATAATGCTTGAGCATTACTAGTACCAGGACAACTATTAGCTAGTCTTGTAGCTTTATAAAAACTATCATTAGGATTATAAAATGGTGACAAGGAAATAACATCCTCTTGCGTAAATTCTTTATCATTAGAAGTTTTTGTTGTCTTAGCATTTACATAAACTTTATTATAACAACTATCAATACATTTCTGAGAATACTCACCACCATCACATTCTGATATACAACTATCAAAATCTTCATTTGGGCCACCTACATCACCAGACCAACTACCAGAAGCACAATAAGGAGCTGGATAACATACTTGTTTTCTTGTTGGAACAGGAGCACTATAACTACCATCACAAGTTACTTTAGATTTAATTTCAATTAAATATTGAAAACACAAACCAGCTTGAGTTGCCACAGGATCACTAAAGTTAACCTCTATTTCTTCTTTACAAGTAACTTTACACCCAGCACCATCATCTTCAGTACCTATATGATAATACTTATGCATAGTTTCATAATTATTTGTACTAAATGCATCACAAACAAGTTTTTCAGTATTTTTAACATCAGTAACTTCTTTATACGAACTATCTATAGTAATATCAGTATCACTACCAGAATTCATACTTTCATATAAAGACTCTGCTGTATCAATCCAACCTTGGACTTCTTCTCTTGAATAAGAACTATAAGTCTGAGTTTGATAACAATATGGAACAGCATTTTGCATTACTTGATTATTTCCCCATTTATTACGATAATTAGTACAAATAGAATCATAATAAAGTGGATTATCCATAAGTCCTTCAGTATTAACTTGTATGATACCTATTTCTGTACCGGCTTCCGCTATACAAGAATCATCAATAGCATCAACAAGATAGAAATATATTGCCCCACCATTTTCAACAGTTAATCTTATAGTATCACCAGCATTAAATCTACTTAAAGTAGAATTTTCTTCAATACCATCTGGAACAAACCTATAATCTAAATTAACCCCAGAATTATTAGTAAGTATTGCCGTATTACCATCATATTCAAGATTTATATTTAGAACAATGTTATCTCTAAGCCATGTAGCCTGACAAGTTTCATTATTTGCAGCATCAACATTATCAAGATTAGATAACCAAACACCAAAAAAGGCAGATAGAAAAACTAATGGTACTATTAATAATTTAAGCTTCTTCATTATTTTCACCTTCTTTCATTCTCTCTTCAATTACTTTGTAATTATCATTAACTTCAACCGTAGAATACTTCATATTTTCACCCTCCCGTAATTCTCTAGCATCTACTCTAAATGAATATGTATCTCCTCCACCATAAAACCTAGTACAAGTATATAAAGTAAGTAACATATCATCAGAGCTAACATCAACATTCATAGTATACATACTCTCATCTTTCGCTTGCTTAATATAATCTCGAAGTTCTTCATCAGTATAAGTATCATAATATGAGTTCTCCTGCGAATCCTCAAGTAAAGCAACTGCATAAATTTTATAAATAGAAGTTTCTCCATTAGGATCAGTAAATTCAATAAATTGATTTTCTTTAATAAAATCAGGATAGATAAATGACATAAGCTGTTCAAAATAAGTCATTGTATCATCACCGACTATCGGATTTTTAGAAACATTTCTAATATTATGAGAAATATAGGTAAAGTGATTACTTTTTTCATCAGGAAAAGAATTAGTCCAAGCAAACTGAAAATCACTTACCGACACATCTGCAGTATTATTTCTAGCTATCAAAGGCAAATCTATATTAGTTCCTTCTACTCTAAGCCAACCTACAACATCATAGTCCGTCTTCTTAGCCTCATTTATCTTAGCAGTTTCATCTATCACTTTAAAATCACTTCTATTACTAAAATTCTGATAAAGCAAAAGTAAACAAGCTACTACAAAAATAACAATAATTCCAAAAATAAGTACAACTTTCTTTTTTACCTTCATAAAATACTCCTTTAATCTATAAGTGTATATGGATCAGAATAAGTACCTTTCCCTGATTCTATTATAACATCTTTATCAAAATATGCCATAACTTTTACACCTGCTTGTAAATTATCTGAAGCAGTTGAATAAGTTACAGTACCCAAAGATCTAACAACTACTTTAGTATTATCCTGTCTTGAAGAATCCCTCAACCAATATCCTGTATCATCCGCTATAGAATTTCTAGCACTAAATATATCAAAAGTTGATGGTATAGTAATCAAAAGATTATATTCTTTAGTATCTCTTTTACCTTCATAAGTAACATTACCACTGTATATAGGAACAGATATCTTCTTTTGAACAAATAATGATGTATCTATATATCTAGTCATATCATTTTTTATTTTATAACCTATATTACCCTCTTGATTAGGATTATAAACTTTCTTTTTGCCTCCATTTGTATAACTTATATTAACTTGTTGACCATTTGTTTCCAACACTGAATCCATAATAACTTCAGTAGTACCATCATCTAAAATATCACTTATCCTAAACAGATAACCTGAGTAACTTATATACTCTCCAACTTGTCTTTTATTTAACTCACTACTTCTTTTAGCAGTTGATAAATTTAAAATAATGTAAGGATTAGAAACAGTACCATCTCCATCTAAAACAGAAGTTGAAGCTTTTAAAGTTAAAGCAGGAACAACATTTAATAAATTTGTACTTTCCGAAGCATAAATCGTATTTGGATAAGTATCAGTACTTGTAATAGCCCAAGCTTTATTATCATTAGCTAAATTAGAATACCAACTAAAATTACTTTTATCTAGATAACTTCTCGAACCATCAAAACTTAAATTATAATCTTGCAATGATAAGATTCCTACCTTTCTTTTAGCAGTCACTCTACTACATTCCGTCGTAGTAATATTATCACTGTTTATTACATCATCACACCATGTACTACTTTTTACTAACTCTTGATATTCTGGTTCTAACAAATTATAAAAATAATCATTCAACCATTTATCTAAAGTACTATCTTCAAACCTTCCATCATTAGTATAATCAACATTAGCAAGAGCATCATTACTTACAATAACAACACTATCATCATCATTAACTCGTACAATTCTAAAAAGCATATTATTAAAATATATATAATTATTATTAACATCCCCTACATAATAACCATTAAGAGTATTCTCTTTAACAGTAGAAGATAAACTTTGTAAAACATTTACCTTTCTAGTAACAGTTGTCTTATTTTCAAGAGTATCACTAATAGTATAAGTAACCTCATATGTACCTACAGTCGAAGTATCAACATCACCTCTAATAGTAACTTTAGAAGCATCGATGTTACCATCTATATTGTCAACAACACTTTTAATACCAGGTTCTTCATAAGTATCTCCTCTACTAATAGTCATATCAGAAGAACCATTAAGAGTAATAACAGGACCTTCATGGTCTACATCAGATTCATAGTTACCACATTTCAAATATGTATAATAAACATATCCTCCTTCTTTATTAACTGCTTTTACATTAGATTCATTTAAATCACATAACTTATCTCCATAAGCTTCATAAAGTCCATCTAAATATTTTTGTTTAACTAAAGTATTTAAAGAAACGGAAATAACTCGACCCTCATCTTTTGGAAGACGAGCCTTGTTAATCTCATAATATCTTACACCAGCTTCTTCTAACAGTTTCTCATTATCTTTAAAAAACTTCCGAGGGTAAAAATACAAAAACCAAACTAATAAAAGAATAACAACTACGACAACAATCAAAGAAATAATCTTTATTATTTTCTTCTTATCAAATTTTTTCCTCTTTTTATCCATAACAAACGCTCCTTTAATTTAATTGATAAACATATTGTTGATTCCTAAAAGTAAAAACTAAATCTATTTTTCCAGCAGTATTAATATCGTTAGGTATACTATAATAAGCATAATTACCATTATAGTTAGAAATTAAAGAACTAGGTGTTATACTCTTACTTTCTCCATCTTTATCTTCATATCTAATTTTAGCATATATATTAGAAAAGTCAACAAAACTTTTACCAGTAAAATTATTACTTACAAAGGAAATTTCCAAAATTTGATTGCTTGATTGTAATGGTATTTCCATAATAGCACAACCGGTATCACCACAACTATATCGACTATAAGTCGTCTCATTTCCAAGTTTAACTCCTGTAATAGTTAAAGTAGTTTTATCTTCAAAAGTCATCTTTTCATTCAAATTAACAGTCGATACTACTTCAATATCTCTAACATCTTTAACATTAAGTTTTGTCTTCTTTAAAACATTATCTGTCGAAACATCACTATAATAAAGAACATATTTACTAGGATCAAGCGAAGCATCTACTCTATAAACTAAAATAAAAGTTACCTCCTTACCAGAATCAATCTCTCTATCAGGGCTATAACTATTACCCAAGTCTTTAAACTCATCATACTCTCTACTTGTATATTTAAACTGATCACTCTTATTCATAACCCTAAATCTATCCAAATTAATCGCTCTTTTACTAGCATTATTTTTAACTGTTACATTCAAAATAAGATAAGCATTTGAAGAGTTAGTAATAATATCCCCTCTACTATCTCGTGTTGTTAAATAACTATTATTAACAGTAATATCATAATAGTTAGCAGAAAAAGTTGCACCTTCTTGATAAGTTTTATGTAAAATACCAAAATAATAATATGTATAACCAGTAATAGAAACAAAAATGATTATTATAATAGTGTTACAAACTCGCTTATGTTCAAAATAAACATATCTAACATTCCTAAAAAATCTTTTTATATTTCTTGTTATTTTATCTTTATCAAATTCTATATTAACTTCAAATTCTTCTCTATCTTCTTCTTTAATATCTAAGTATTCTTCGTCTTCTTTAAAACCAAACTTTTTTAAATCTATACCAAGAAACCTAATACCAAAAATAATAAACACTGCAAACTGAGGAAGATAAAGTATGTCTAAGAAATCTCTTCCTGCCATTATCAACTGAATAGAAGATAACTCGTCATATGAATCAAAGTAACTTTTTATAAAAATAAAAAGAGCAATCATAAAAAGATATTCAAAAATTGGCACAAGATAAACTTTCCAAGGCTTCTTTTTATAACGTAACAATATAATTAAAACAATGCTAATAGCAACTACAGCAAATAAGACAATGATAAGGCCAATATTTATATAGTCACTAATTGGTTCATAATATGCATTATAACTTTCTGTTTCTAAAAATTCAGCGACAAAAGTACGTAAAGCAATGAACTTATAAAAGATATAAGCACAAATTACTATTAACAATAAATGTATTCGCTGAAAATATTGAATTAAAAGAGCATACGGTTTTCTTAAAATCATGATTTATGCACCCCTTTATTATAAAGATAGTATAACTTAGTTTTTTTATTTTGAAAAGTATTTATTGTTTTTTAAATAATTAATTGCTATAATACTTAAGGAAAGTAGTGATAGTATGAAAAAGAAAATAAAATTTTTATTATTAGGAATTTTTATTATATTTTTAACAGGTTGTGGTAGTAATACTAGTACAATTACAGAAATTGATTATAGTAAATTAGAAGAAATGATTGATAATAAGGAAAGCTTTATTTTAGAAGTTATCCAAACAGGATGTTCTCATTGTGAAGAATTTTCCCCAAGATTTAGAGCAGTTTTAAAGACAAATGACAAAGAAGCTTACTCTCTTAATTTATATAATATGACTGAAGATGAACTAGAAAAGTTTAATGACTTAACAACAAGTGTAAGTGGTACCCCTACTGTTTTATATTTTGAAGATGGAAAAGAAACAAGTCATAAAATAAATGGAGCAGTAGATAATGAAAATATAGAAGAATTTTTAGATAATATAGAAAAATAAATGATGTACAAAAGTCTTCGTTATCCCACATGGAACGAAGACTTTTAATATTATGAAGTAACTTAAAACTATAGGAATTGCTTATTGTAAAAGATTTAGAAAAATAGGGCTCTATCCTAAAATAGACCCCTTACAAAAATGATTTAACATTTTTTCCTTGCATAGATAACATAACATAAATATTAGCCTATATCAAACTATTAATCCAAATTTTACCATTATCTATCTAACAACCAAAAAAATAAATAGGCTTTGTTATAGTCTATTTATTTTTTTTAGCATCTGCTTTCTTTCTTTCCTCTGTATTTAAAATACGTTTTCTAAGTCTAATAAAGTTAGGAGTAACCTCTACAAGTTCATCTGAATTAATATAGTCAAGAGCATATTCTAAGGTAATAGGACGAGGTCTTTTTAAGACTACAGTATGATCACTTCCTGCAGCACGCATATTTGTTAATTGTTTACCTTTAACAACATTAACTGCAAGGTCATTATCACGGTTACATTCACCTATTATCATACCTTCATATACTTCAGTACCAGGTTCAATAAACATAGTACCTCTATCCTCAAGGTTACCAATCGCATAAGCAGTAGAGTTTCCATTTTCAACAGAAACTAAAACACCTAATTTACGTTCTCCAATATCTACGTTTTCATATGGTTTATAGGAACTAAATGTATGATTCATTATTCCATATCCTTTAGTCATAGTCATAAAGTCTGTAGAAAAACCAATAAGTCCACGAGATGGAATACTATAGTTAAGTCTAACTTGATTTTCAAAATTAGTCATATTCTCCATTACTCCACCACGAGTACCTAAATGTTCAATAACACTACCAACAACATCTTCTGGTACTTCGATTTGTAACTCTTCCCAAGGTTCACACTTAACACCATCTATTTCTTTAATAATTACTTTAGGTTTAGATACTTCAAGTTCAAAGCCCTCTCTTCTCATGTTTTCTATTAATATACCAAGATGTAACTCACCACGACCTGAAACAAGGAAGCTATCACTACCAGCAGGTTCAACGCGAAGAGAAACATCTTTTTGAGTCTCACGAATTAATCTTTCTTCTATCTTACGAGCTGTTAAGATTTTACCATCACGACCTACAAAAGGACTACTATTAGTACCAAAAGTCATTTGTAGAGTTGGTTCATCTATATGTAAAATAGGTAAAGGTAAATTATCTCCCATATTACAGATAGTCTCACCTACTGATATATCAGCAAGCCCTGCAATAGCGACAATATCTCCTGCTTCAGCACTCTCAATCTCTATACGATTATAACCATAGTATCCAAATAGTTTTTGAATCCTAAAGTTCTTAACAGAACCATCTAATCTAATACAACTAACCATTTCACCAGTCTTAATAATACCATTATGTACACGACCAATACCAATACGGCCTACAAATTCATTATAATCTAACAATGCTGGTTGAAATTGTAATGGTTTAGTATTATCCCCAGTAGGAGCAGGAATCTTATCAATTATTAAGTCAAGTAATGGTTCAAAACCTTTTTTCTGTGTACTTATATCATCACTTAAACTACAAGTCTCATTTAAAGCACTAGCATAAACTACAGGGAAATCAAGTTGATCTTCATCAGCCCCAAGTTCAATAAATAAGTCAAGTACTTCATCAACAACTGCACTACATCTTGCACTAGGTTTATCGACTTTATTAATAACTACAATAGGTTTAACTCCTGCTTCAAAAGCTTTCTTTAAAACGAATCTAGTCTGAGGCATAGCACCTTCATAAGCATCAACAACAAGGATAACACCATCAACCATATTCATAATACGTTCAACTTCTCCTCCAAAGTCAGCATGACCAGGAGTATCAAGAATATTAATACGATAACCGTTATAGTCTAAAGCTGTTGTTTTAGCAAGAATTGTAATACCACGTTCTTTCTCTAAAGCATTAGAATCCATTGATACATTACTTACATCTTCATTATCACGAAACATACCAGATGTTTTTAAAATACCATCTACTAAAGTAGTTTTACCATGATCGACATGGGCAATAATCGCTACATTTCTTTTTTTCATACTTATCACACTCCAAAATACGTTCTAAATTATATCACAGATTAAAGAAAAATACTAGAGTTTTCTAGTACTTTATCTTTTTTATAACATACTAAATTTTTACAAGCAATGAATATACTTCCTCATTTATTTTATTACCATCTAAATTTGAGTAAGTAACAACTACTATGCAGTTACCAGGCAAATTAAATGTACTTATTTTTTTATATTTAAGAATTTCAATAAACTTAGTTTGTTCAATTAATGAAATTTTATCTATATTATTAATAATCAACACTACTGGACTCAGTGTACTTTTCTTAACCAACTCTTCATACCATGAAGGTGGACAATATTTTAAGTTCTCATAATGTCCATTTAATTCACATCTATCTATATCAGCATTAATAATGACAGAATTATCAAAATAATCCATATATTTATTTTGTATTAAAAGTGAAAATAATCCAAGTTCAAGATATTTTTTTAATAAGACTAATTTTTCTTTATCCATAATATTATTAACTTCTATATATTCCTTTTAAGACGTTTTAATCTCTGCTTATTTCCGCTAGCCCACATATTCTCAAATGTAGTAGTTGGTTCATCTCCAAATTGTCTCATAAAATCTCTTGCAACTTCAAAATGCTCATCATCAACAAATGATAAACTAGCAGCAGTTGCATAACATTCTGATAAATTCATATCTAGATTTTTAGAAGAATAATTATGATTAACAACATCCTCTATGCTTATTCCTTTCTGCTTAACAAATTCTATAAAATCATTTGTAAGTTTATTACCAATTAAAGCCCTAAACATTTCTGGTTCTTTAGTATTATACAATACTTTTGAAGCCATTTCCCACTTTCTAGGATCAGCATTAGCATAATCGCCAGTATATGATGTATTTAAAACATTTTCACCCATAGCATCTTTATAGGCTACAAATGAATAAATAGCTGGATGAATTTTAGAAGTTTGTTTATCATCAACATAATCTAATCTTTCATAACTTTCTTCTGGAGTAATAGCCCATTCTAACCACTTCTCTACCGTAGTATTAATATAAACATGAGCAAATCTATTAAATAATTGTTCAACCATTTCATTAGCAGAAATTGATTCACTCTTTTCATTACCAGCAGCAACTATTCTAGCATTAAGTGGAAGATTCCACTTACCATTAATGTTATGATCAAGCACAATATTAAATAACATATTTTGAAATTCATAAGGAGCATGAGTTAATTCATCAAAAAATATTATATGAATTTTATTAGGCTCTCTTTCACATTTTTCCTTTATATTTAAATACCAAGTTGGTGGTACATCTTCCATTTTTTTAGTTTCACTATTATATATACTTTTCCCAATTAAACTTTCTTTGCTAGCATTAGCCAGATATACAATTTCACAATCTGGATCAAGTTGTTTTACTCTTGATGATTTACCTACACTTGATTTACCATGTAAATACACTGGAATATTACTAATAATGGCCCCTCTTATAATTTCTTCTTCTGATAATGACCTAAAATCAAAATTATAAATATTATTAACAGCCTCTTCCCTCAATAATCTTTCCCTATCAGTAAGCATTTCTTTCAACCAAATATTCATAATTTTATTTATAAAAAGTTTACCATCGGTATCTTTAGTAGGTATTTCAGGAAATACTATATCAGAAGTTATTGCTATATCATTATTTATATCAGCAAACCAATATATTGGGTCAACGCTAAACCATTTTACTGTACCTTTTTCTATTAAAAAATAGTTTCCTTTTTTCCTTAAATCTTGTTTTAAAACATAACGAATATATTTTTCATTCTTATATTCATATACAGGATATGAAACTAAATCAATATTATCACCATTCTTAGTAAACAAGGTATATGTTTTTTCTACTTTTTTTAATTTACCTTTATTATATAAATTTTCTAATTTAGAACTTTCTGAATAAAAACCAGTTCCTTGAGGAAATTCACCACAAGCAACTCTTATAATTCCTTTACCTAGAAACTTTTTTTCTGAACAAAATGATGATATTAAAGAATATGGTATAACAGGACGAATTATAGCAGAATCTCTAGATAGATAACTCTTTTTACTACACCAGTAACTATTATCCTCCTGATGTCCTTTCTCTAAATCACGAGGATATTTAGATGTTTCATAATCAAAATAACGAGAAAATTCACAGCGATAAAAAGAAGCATAAATTTCTTTTAATAATGGTAACTGACCAGTCCCCCTTTTTTCTTCATCGTTTAAAAGAAAACTATTCATTTATATTTCCCCCAGTACTAATTAATATATAAATATAATAGCATCTTAATTAAAATTGTCAATACTTATCATACCACAAACAGGATAAAATAATGAAAAAAAGTTAAAAAACCGTAGAATCTTTGATATATAAAGGTTTTATGGCTTTTTTATATAAAAAAACCAT
>CAMMQC010000006.1 GCA_946498975.1 uncultured Mycoplasmatota bacterium | reverse complement strand
TGGGCGTAGGAAAATTGAAGAGAGCTATCCTTAGTACGAGAGGACCGGGATGGACCAACCTCTGGTGTATCTGTTGTAACGCCAGTTGCAGTGCAGAGTAGCTATGTTGGGAATGGATAACCGCTGAAAGCATCTAAGCGGGAAGCCAACTTTAAGATGAGTTTTCCCATATTTTATATAGTAAGATCCCAGAAAGACTATCTGGTTGATAGGCTGGAGGTGGAAGCATGGTGACATGTTGAGCTGACCAGTACTAATAGATCGAGGATTTAACCCTATTTAATAAATTTGATGAACACAATATCTATGTTTTCAGAGAATTATTTCTCTATATTTTAGTAAGTAACGATAGCAAGTGGGGTACACCTGTTCCCATCCCGAACACAGAAGTTAAGCCACTTAACGCCGACGATAGTGTATGCGAAAATAGGAAGTTGCTTACTATTTTTTTGTTTATAAAAGACTTTTTCTTAAATGATAGGTCTTTTTTTGTTATACTAATAGTGGGGTGTTATTTTATGAACATATATAAACAATTAAATGAAGTTATAGAATACTTAGAAAATAATTTAAAAGCTAAAATAGATTATAACTATACAGCAAAAATATTAGGTACTAATCTTTATATCGCTGAGCAATTATTTAAATTATTAACAGGAATTACGATGAAAGAATATGTAAGGTATAGAAGACTAAGTTTAGCAGCGAAAGATTTACATAATAATATGAAAGTTATAGATGTAACATATAAATATAATTATACAAATCCCTCATCATTTACAAGAAGTTTTATATCTTTTCATAATGTAACACCAAAGGAAGTTAAGGAAGGTAAAGCCTCTAAAATTTATCCAGTATTACATTTTAAATCTGACTATATCAAAAGAGATGATATAAAATACAAGATCGTAGATAATAAAAAATTTACTTTATATACCATAAAAGAGTTGTTTCCTATTAATAACAATTCAAATCTCATTGAAAAATTTTGGAATAAGACAAAAGCTGAAAATAAAGAATTTATAAATATTAAAAAACGCTATGGATTATCAGAACTTCTAAAAAATAATAACAAAGAATTTTACTACCACATTGGTTTGGAAGAAAGATGGGGTAAAGCTTCAAAGTTTACTTTATCATCATCAAGTTGGTTTGTAGTTATAGTCTCATCATTTAAAGCTCTTGACATTAATAATTATATAAATGATACAGAAAAAATATATTTACCTAGTTTAAAGTGCAAATTAGGAGAAAAGAATTATCTTGAAATATATTATGACAATTATGTAGAGATCTGGTTCCCTTTAATTTGACATTTTTCATTGTATAAAAGCAAGGATTTTAATATATTTGCTTGCTATAATACTAATGGAGGTTTTTATTATGAATAAGGAAATGTTAGATTTTTATTTGAAAACAAGTATGTATACTAATTATGAACCATATAAAGAATACTATAAGAGTTTGCCTAATGATATGGAAGAATTGACTGACTTAATACTATCTCAAACAATTCATAGAACAGAACTAAGAAGAAGTAGAAAAGAACAATTAGAACAAGGTAAAAGTCATGACCATGTCTCTGAAGAATATCCTTGGTGGAAATATATTAGTCATGATGATATCTTACTAACCGCTCCTGCCATAACAGCAGAACTTTTTAGGCAAGATGAAAGAGGTTTTACTAAGAATAGAGAAATAAGACATAAAGTAGTTATTACTTGTCGCTATGTAGCAGTTTTACTTGCCTCTATTCTCAAAGCGAAAGGAATACCTTGTAGAGTTCGTAGTGGTTTTGCCTCATACTTTACTGAAGATGGTAAGTATATAGATCATTGGATTATAGAATACTATAATAAAGACGAAAATAGATGGATAACTTGTGATCCAGACAAAAATAGTGGTAAAGATCACACAGATATGCCCCATAAAAACTTTGCTTGGATAGCGGAAATTTGGCTTAATGTAAGAAGTGGTAAAGATGATATAAATAAATATATCCATGGCTCATCCTTTCAAGGCTTAAATATGCTAGCCTACAGCCTTTTCTTTGACTTTCATGCTCTTATGGGCGATGAAATATCTTACCTATTTATGCCTAGTTATATAGATGACGATAATGAGTTCTTTAATCTTACGAAAGAAGATTTAAAGGACTTAGATGACCTTGCTACTCTTATGCTAGAGCCTAATAAAAACTTTGATGAGCTAAGATACTTATTCTACAATGATAAGAAGTTTAGAATTCTAAATACCCCATTAATCTCTGATAATGAACACTTAGAAATAGAAATAAACAACTAACAGAAAAATAATCTCTAAACATCTTGAAAAAGTATTCTCTCCTTTGCTATAATGAACTAGATAGAAAAGAGGAGATAATTATGAACAACTATAAAATAACTAGTTACAGTGAAAGCGATACAGTTGAATTAGCACAAAATATTGAATCAGAGAAATTTCCTAATATGGTTATCTGTCTAATAGGTGATTTAGGTTCAGGTAAGACAATGTTTACTAAAGGTTTTGCTTCTTCTCTTGAAGTTAAAGAAGAAATAACATCACCTACTTTTAATATTATTAAAGAATATACAAGTGGAGAATTACCACTATATCATATGGATGTTTATCGCCTAGATGGTAAAGTTGATGATATTGGTCTAGAAGATTATTATACTAAAGGTGGTATCTGTATTATTGAATGGGCTGATATGATAAGAGATTACCTACCAGAAGAACGCCTTGAGATTAAATTTAAATTATCTAGTGAAGATGAAGATACAAGAATAATCTCTATTACACCATATGGTTCTAAATATGAAGAACTATGTGAGGATGTTCTATGAGAGTTCTATATATAGATACATCTAGTGATTATTTATATAGTGGTATTGTTATTGATGATAAACTAGTATCTTCTGTAAAGAAAAAATATGAAAAAGATTTATCTAAAGAAGCATTACCTAAAATAATAGAATTGTTTGATGAAGCAGAGATTACCCCTAAAGACCTAGATAAGATAATAGTTGTTAATGGACCAGGTTCTTTTACAGGTATTAGAATAGGAATAACTATTGCCAAGACTATTGCCTGGGCTTTAAATATAAATATTACCCCTATATCAGGTCTAACCGCTATGGCTATATCTTGTCATAATGATACTTATAAAATGCCTTTAATAGATGCTAGACGCGGGTTCGTTTATGGAGCGATTTATGACAAAGATAACAATAAAGTTGTAGAGGATTCTCATATATATTTACAGGACCTATTAGATAAAAGTAAAGATTTAAGTGATGTAATTGTTATTACTAATAATGATATAAATATAAATCTAGAAAAAGTTAAGTATGACCCAGATATTCTAAAAATAGTTAAACATTATGAAAATAGTGAAGGAATTAATCCTCATTTAGTAAATCCTATTTACTTAAAAAAGACAGAAGCAGAGGAAAAAGCTGGGTTATGATTAAAGAATACGATAGTTATCCACTGTTTTCTGTGGATAACTTCACTTATAAGTTAACTAGAAATGAGTTTTCCACAAATCCTTACTTAAAAATCCTTACTTATGTGGAAAAAGATAAGATAATAGGTTTTCTTCTATATAGTCTTATCTATGATAGAATTGAAATAGAACAGTTTGAAGTTACTACTAAAGAAAGAAGAAAAGGTATTGGTAATAAACTATTAAACTATCTAGTCGAAAAGTATCAAGATAATAATATTAAGAATATAACTTTAGAAGTTAAAGAAGATAACATTGTAGCCATTAATCTCTATAAAAAATATGGCTTTAAAAAAGTATCTACAAGAGAAAAATATTATGATGGTATAAATGGAATACTTATGGAAAAGACTCTTTAAAAATAGAGTCTTTTGTGTTAAAATAAGAGCAAGTTTGGAAGTGATAATGTGAAAGATGTATATATACTTGGAATAGAAAGTAGTTGTGATGAGACTAGTTGTTCTATTGTTAAAAATGGCAGAGAGGAGATTGCTACCAGTACCTCTAGTCAAATAGATATTCATGAAAACTTTGGAGGAGTAGTACCAGAAATAGCAAGTCGTGAACATGTTAAAAATATTACTTTGGTAATTGAAGATTGTTTAAAGAAAGCGAATATGAAAATAGAGGATGTAACCGCTATCGCTATAACTTATGGACCAGGTTTAATTGGTAGCCTTTTAGTAGGAATGCAAGCGGCTAAAACTCTAAGTTATATCTATAATAAACCTCTAGTACCAGTACATCATATTGCCGGACATATCTATGCTAATAGTTTAGTTGAAGACTTAAAGTTCCCATTAATTGCCCTAGTTGTAAGTGGAGGCCACACAGAACTTATTAAGATGAAAGACCACTTTAGCTTTGAAAAACTAGGAGGAACTCTAGATGATGCGATAGGAGAGTGTTATGATAAAGTAGCAAGAGTAATGGGCTTACCTTATCCAGGAGGTCCTAAACTAGATAAACTATCAAAAGAAGGTAAGCCTACATATAAACTACCTATTCCTTTAAATGATGACTCTTATAACTTCTCATTTAGTGGTCTAAAGAGTGCCGTTATAAACTTAAATCATAATGAAGAGCAAAAAGGTAAAGAAATAAATAAAGCCGACCTTGCTGCATCTTTTCAAAAAGTTGCTGTTACAAGTATTGTTTCTAAGACAAAGAAAGCCCTAAAAGACTATAATATCAATAATCTAATTGTAGCAGGAGGAGTCGCTGCCAACTCTATACTAAGAGAGGCTTTAAGTGATATGTGTAAAGAAAATAATATTCACCTTTCTATCCCACCTCTTAAATATTGTACAGACAATGCTGCAATGATTGCTGCCGCCGGTTACTATGCTTATAAACTAGGTAGAAGAGCTGCGTTTAACTTAAACAGCTTATCAACAACCCCTTTACAATAATATATGTGTCAATTTAAGTCCAACTTTTCAAAAAATTAAAATAAAATTCCTTTTTAGAGTTACAATAATAATGTAAAGTAGAAAGGAATGATTACATGGATTTAAAAAAATTATTTGGTTATGAGGGAAAGACTGTTGTTATTACTGGTTCTGCTTCTGGAATGAGTAAAGCAGCAACTGAACTTCTACTAGAACTAGGAGCAGAAGTTTATGCAATTGACATTAATCCTATTGATTTACCTGTAAAGAAGGCCTATCAAGCTGACTTAAGTAATAAAGAAGAGATTGATAAAGTAATAGATGATTTGCCTGATAAAATTGATGCTTTATTCTTATGTCATGGTATTGCCGGTTTTAAAGGAAAAGAACTATTAGTTCAAAAAGTAAACTTCTATAGTCAAAAGTATATGACTGAAAGGCTACTTGATAGAATAACAGATCATGGTTCAGTAACTTATATCGCTTCAGTTGGAGGCTTTGGTTGGCAACAAGTATATCCTAAAGCCGTTGAATTAATCAATTTAAAGACTTGGGATGAAGCGATGAAGTGGTATGAAGAACATCCAAAAGAAATAGAAAGTTCTTATGTTTTTGCAAAACAATGCTTACTTTCATACGTAACTTATAAATGTATGAGTAAAGAGTTCATTGATAGAAGAATAAGAATTAATGCTATTAATCCAGGAGATACAACTACAGGCTTAACTGATGACTTTAACAAATCCACAAGTCCAACAGGTAATGCCGAAGAAGGAGCTGCTATGATTGAAAACATCTTCCTAAAGAGCTGGAATGGATATGCTGCAGAGCCTAAAGATATGGGATACCCAATGGTAGTTATAGGAAGTGATATCTGTTCTTATATGTCAGGACAACTTATCTATATAGATTATGGACTAACTTCAAGTTGGACTAGTATGGCTCTATTAAATTCTAATAATAAAACTATTGAAGAAATATCACATGAATCTAATAATTAAGGTCTATCATTAGATCTTTTTTATTTTTGTTAACATTTTCTAAAGAAAACTCTTAAAAATGTCGAAATATATGCTATAATTGATAATAAGGGAGGTAAACAAAGTGACAAACAGAATTATATTAAATGGAACTTCTTACTTTGGTTATAATGCTAGAAGAAGCCTAATTGATGAAATTAAAGGAAGAGGATATAAGAAAGCTTTAGTTGTAACAGATAAATCTTTATTAGATGCTAATGTTACAAGTAAAGTTACAGAACTTTTAGATGAGATATCACTAGAATATGAAGTGTATTGTGATATTAAACCTAATCCAAACGTTCATAATGTTAATGAGGGATTAGATATCCTAAGAGATAGTGGAGCAGACTTTCTAATCGCTGTTGGTGGAGGTTCTGTAATTGATACTGCTAAATGTATGAGTATCATTATGACTAATCCTGAATTTAGTGATGTGGTAAGTCTTGATGGTGTTGCTTCTACTAAAAATCCAGGTATGCCATTAATCGCTTTACCTACAACTGCAGGTACTGCCGCTGAAGTAACAATTAACTATGTTATTACAGATGATGAAAGAAAGAAGAAAATGGTATGTGTAGACCCACACGATATTCCAGTAGTTGCAATAATTGACCCAGAATTAATGGCTACAATGCCAAAGAGTCTAGCCGCTGCAACAGGAATGGATGCCCTAACTCATGCAATGGAAGGATATATTACTAAGAGTGCATGGTTAATGACTGATATGTTCCATAAACAAGCGATGAACTTAATTTATCATAACTTAGAAAAAGCAGTTAATGAAAAAGATAAAGATGCAATTGAGAGAGTTGGATATGGACAATATATCGCTGGTATGGGCTTTTCCAATGTAGGACTAGGCATCGTTCATTCAATGGCTCATTCTCTAGGAGCATACTTTGATACTCCACATGGTCTTGCTAACGCTCTACTACTACCACATGTTTTAAGATGGAATGGTAAAGTTTGTCCTGACCGTTTTATAGATATGGGACGTGAGTTTGGACTTGATATGGATAACTTAACAGATGAAGAAGCTGTTAATAAGGTAGCTGATGCTGTTGATAGTCTAGCAAGAGCTGTAGGTATTCCTAAAACACTAAAAGAAATAGGAATTCCATATGATGCCCTAGAAACACTTGCTAATCAAGCTATCAATGATGTTTGTACTGGTGGTAATCCAAGAGAAGTAACAAAAGAAGATATCTTAGCTTTATATAAAGAAGCTTATGAATAAAAGAAGTAAATAAAAAGGGAGGAAAATTATGTTAAAAACAAAAGTAGGGTATTCAACCCTAAAGGATTCATATGCAAAAGGAAAAGAAGCTGCTAAGAATGCCAATGTAGGTATGCGTCCAAAACTTGGAATGATGTACTGTTCATGCAATGATGATGTTGAAGAAGTAGTAAGTGGTGCAATGTCATCAATGAAAGGCGCTCCAGTTATTGGTTGTACTAGTAGTGGTATGATTATAACTAATGATGGAATCATTGAAAGTGAAGATGGTTTCGCTGGACTTATGTCTTTCGATGATAAAAATATTAATATTGGAGTTGCTGCCCATAAAGCAGGAAAAAATGCTAGAGAAATAGGTCGTAAAGTAGCTAGACAAGCTGTTGAAAATGCCGGAGAAAACTATTCACCTAACTATTTCTATATGGTAGCAAGTCCAAAAGAAGAAGAAGATTACCTAATGGGTATCCAAGATGTTATTGGTAGAGTTCCAATGTTTGGAGGAAGTGCTGCTGATGATACAGTAGAAGGAAACTGGAAAATATTCTGCAATGATCAAGTATTCCAAGATGGTGTTGCTGTTGCTTTCTTCTATACAGATAATGATATCGTAACATCTTATACAGGTGCTTACCGTGATACTGAAAACTATGGTCTAATTACAGAAGTTAAAAATGACCGTACTCTAGTTAAAATCGATGGAGTATCTGCACTTAAGAAATATGCTGATTGGATTGGTAAAAGTCCAAGTGAATTAAAAGGACAAAACCTATTAGTAGCATCTATTACTAAACCATTAGGAGTAAAAGATCCTCTTGGAAACTTAACAGTAGTTCGTCATCCAATGTTTGGAGATGATATGGGAACAAAAACTACCACAGATGATGTTATTAACTTAGGTAATAAAGTAGTAGAAAAAACTGCTATCGTTCAATTAGAAGCAACTGTAGATGAATTAATTAAATCTACTAAAACTACTCTAAAAGATGTTAAGAGTCAACTATCAACAGAACCAGCTGGTTATTTCTTAGTTCACTGTGGAGGACGTAAACTTGGAATTGGTGATAGAATCGATGAAGTTTATAAAAACTTAGTTGAAGAAGCTCATGGAGTTCCATTTATTACCGTATTTACTTTTGGTGAATATGGATATGATGAACATTCTGCTAACATCTGTGGTGGTCTAATGTTATCATTTACTGCTTTCGGGGAAGAATAAGGAGGATTAAATGAAGAATCTAATAGGAGGTCGTTTAGTTGATGCTAGCGATGGAAAAGTAATAGAAGTAACTAATCCTGCAACAGGAGAGTTAATAGATACAGTTCCTAATGCTACAGAACAAGATGTTGACATGTGTGTAAAAGAGGCCGCTAAAGCCCAAAAAGAATGGGCTAAAATGCCTATGCACGAACGTGGAGACATACTTTATAAATTTGTAGATTTAGTAGAAGCGAAGAAAGAAGAACTTGCCCAGCTTCTATCTAAAGAAACAGGTAAACCAATTAAGGAAGCAAGAGATGAGATAGGAAATACAAGAACTTTTGTTGGTGGTTATGTTGAAAAAGCTAAACACGAATATGGAGATGTAATACCAGCAGGTATTGAAAAAGGATACGAAAAAACACTTCAATTAACAGTTCAAGAACCTCTAGGAGTAGTAGGATGTATTATTCCATTTAACTTCCCTTGTGACTTATTTGGTCAAAAAGTTCCAAGTGCTCTAATCATGGGTAATAGTGTTATCGTTAAACCATCTACATATAATCCATTAACACTTCATACTTACTGTAATTTAATGATGGAAGCAGGTGTGCCTGCTGGAGTAATTAACTGTATCTCAGGTGATGGTCCAACTACTGGAGAATATCTTGCAAAACACCCTATGGTAAATTTAATGACCGTTACAGGAAGTACTGCAGTTGGTAGTGAAGTAATGGGAAACTGTGCTAAAAACATTACTCATGTTATGCTAGAATTAGGTGGAAATGATGCTTTTATCGTTATGAATGATGCTGATATGGACCTAGTTATAAATGAAATGGTATGGGGAAGACTTTATAATACAGGACAAGTATGTTGTGCTAGTAAAAGATTCTTAGTTCAAAAAGACGTTAAAGATGAATTTGTTAGACGTGCTGTTGAAAAGATAAAAACACTAAAAGTTGCCATGCCACAACAAGAAGATGCTGATATTGGTTGTCTAATCAATGAAAAAGCAGCAATTAGAGTTCAAGATCAAATTAAAAAGACTCTTGAACAAGGAGCAAAACTTGTCTATGGAGGTAGAAGAAATGGAGCCTTCTTAGAGCCAACTGTTCTTGATAATGTTACACGTGATATGGATGTTATGAAAGATATGGAAATCTTTGGACCAGTTATTCCTGTATGTAGTTTTGATACAGTTGATGAAGCTATTGAAATAGCAAATCAAAGTAGTTATGGACTATGTGGAAATATTATGACCAAAGATATGAAAACAGCTTTCAAAGTAGCTAATGCTCTTGAAGTAGGAGGAGCAGTTATCAATGGAGCAAGTTTCTTCCGTGCTGCGGAAATGCCATTCGGTGGTTGGAAACATTCAGGTATTGGTAACGAAGGAATATCTACAACTCTAAAAGAAATGAGTAGAACAAAGACAATAGTCTTAAAGAATATATTAGATTAGATTTAAGTATTTTACTTAAGTCTTTTTCTTTTCTTGACAATTATATTGGAATTTCCAAAATGATTTAGATGCACTTGATAGTAAAACAACTTGCCAGTTCAGACAAGTTGTTAATTATTTTTGATTTTCAAATATTAACCCTTTATAATATTTCCAAGCAAGAACTCTAAAAGCTAACTTATCAATTAATCCTTCATCAATAGTTTTGTTATTTACGGCATCTTTTATATCATTAAAACTTTCTTCATAATCTGTTGTAATAATTAAATCATTACCTGCCATTATGGCTTTAACCGCTACATTATCAATAGAAGATACTGCTCCCATCGCTAAATCATCACTAATAATAATGCCCGTAAATCCTAATTTGTTCCTAAGTAAGTTATGAATATTAGTAGAAAGTGATGCTGGATTGCTACTATCAATATTAGTAACAATATTATGACTCACAAGCACAGCTTCTGCTCCTTCATTAATACCAGCTTCAAAAGGAGGTAAATCATTCTTAACAATATCATCGTAAGTTCTATTATCAGTAACGCTTCCAGTATGAGTATCAGCATTATTACCATATCCTGGAAAATGTTTTAAAGTATAAGATACACCTAAACCTTTACTAGCATTAATAACAGTTTTAGCATAAGTACTAGTTAAATCTGTATTTTCACCTAAAGCCCTTTTATACATATAGTCACTAGAATTAGTAGAAACATCAACAACAGGTGCTAAATTCAAATTAAGCCCTAGTTCTGATAACAATAAACTTTTATTAATAGTATCTTGTCTTATTTTCTCAAAACCACCACTTAAATACAAATCTCTTGGTGATTCAAATTTACTACTAGCAAGGTTTGGATTACTACTTACTCTTACAACAGTTCCCCCTTCTTCATCAACTGCCGTTAATATAGGAACTTTAGATACATTTTGTAAATTATTAATCATTTCCTTTACTTCTGGTTTAGTTTTATCTCTAAAATCTTTTTCAAAAAAAACATAACCTCCAAATTGATATTTCTCTAACGTTTCAATAGGATTATCAGGATACCTTACAAGAAGTAATTGACTAATCTTTTCATCAAGAGACATAGTTTTTAACTTCTTAGCAGCAAAGATATAAAAATCCTTAAAAATACCATTATCTTGCCACTCACTAGGAATTCCTTCGCTATCACTAGTTCCATTAACAGTTTTATAACCTAAAACCTTATTATCTTGCTTTTCCTTATTCTTATTTAAAGAACCATCATACTCTAACTTAACAACTTCGCCAATTTCTAAACTATTATCATCCAGTCCAAAAGTATAAATAATATTATTACTATCTTGCACTGTAAAAGTACCATCATTAACACCAATAACAGTAGCAGTTAAAGTTTTAGGAGTACTTTTGTTATCATTAAAGTTGCAACCAATAACAATACCCCCTATAACAAGAATTAAAAGTATAATAGAACCACCAATAATTTTCTTCTTCATAAAATTCACCTCATCACTACTAACATTATATAATTATTTTATAACTAATATGAAAAATTATTTAATAATATTGACTTAGACTAGACTCTAAATGCTATTATAATTACGAAGGGAAGTAATAATATGACAATAAAAGAAGTAGCCGAAAAATTTAATATGACTAATGATACACTAAGATATTATGAAAAAGTAGGTTTAATTGGTCCAGTTAAAAAGAATAGTAGCGGAATTAGAGATTATAGTGATAATGACTTAAGAAGAATAGAATTTATAAAATGTATGCGTAGTGCTGGTATTTCTATAGAAGTATTAAAAATGTATGTTGATTTATATGCTAAAGGAGATAGTACTAAATTAGAACGTCAACAACTATTAGAAGAAGAACAAGAAAAGCTAGAAGAAAAGATTAAAACTATGACAGAAGCTTTAGATAAACTTAAATATAAAATAGAACTTTATAAGACAGATAAATTAGATAAATATTTATAATCAGAGTAAATTAATTATTCTGATTATTTTAATTTATGTTATACTAGAAAACAAAAAGTAATATTTAATAATGACTAATTAATTTAATTAACCTATTTCGTTAACTATTTATTGACATATTTATTTCAATTATATATAATTAAATTAACCAATTAGGTTAATCTAAATAAAGGAAGGTTCTAGTGCAGTTAAAATACAAGACAGATAAATTACAAAAATTATGTGAAAATCCTAAATATAATAAAGACTTAGTCAAAAATATGGTGTAGAAGTTGCAAAGAAATTACCATTAAGAATAAAAGAACTTAAAGCTTTTGACAATTTAAACGATGTTCCCACCTGCTTACCATATAGAAGACATAAACTAAAAGGCGATTTAAAAGATAATTTTGCCATTAACATAACAAATCAATATAGACTAATATTTAAAAATAAAGATAATAATATAATAATAGAAGATTTAAGAAATATAAAAGATATAGAAATATTGGAGGTGAATAAACATTATGAGTAATCTAAAAAAGTTTGAAGAATATGTAATAGCACCAGGAGAAACACTTTTAGAATTATTAGAAACAAATTGTATGACTCAATTAGATCTTGCTAATAAAACAGGTATAACAAAAAAAACAATTAATGAAATAATTAAGGGTAAAGCTCCTATAACACCAGCGACAGCTTTAAAATTAGAATATGTCTTTAATATAAGAGCAAGTTTTTGGAATAACCTAGAAAGTGATTATAGAGAATCATTAGAAAGGAAAAAGGATATGGACTCTATAATAGAAGATGAAAAATATTTAATTAATATTCCATACTTAGAAATGTCTAAAAGAAATTGGGATTATATAGAAAAAACAAAGGATCCTATTGAAAAAGTTATAAATCTAAGAAAATTCTTTGGGGTAGCCTCATTGTCATTTGATACAGAATTAAAAAAGAAATTAGCTTTTAGAAAAAAAGATAATGAAAACTTTTCTTTAGAGTCGCTATACTGTTTTTTAAGATATGGAGAAATAGAATCTAATAAAGATAAATATCCTAAATTTAATACTGAACTATTAAAAGAAAAAGTAAAAGAAATAAGATTACTAGCTAACACATCATTTTTAGAAAGCTTACATAATATAAAAGAAATTCTTAAAAGTTGTGGTGTTTCTCTAGTTTATGAGCCTCACCTACCTCATACTTATATTAATGGCGTTTCTTATAAAATCAGTTGTGATAAAGCTATTATAATGATTAGTGATAGAGGAAAAAGAGATGATATATTATGGTTTACCTTATTTCACGAAATTGCTCATCTTATAAAACATAGTAAAAAAGAAATATTTATAGATGATGATAATATAGATAAAACAGAAATAGAACTAGAAGCTGATAATTATGCAAAGAATATTTTAATAAAAGATACCGAGTATAATAATTTTATAAAAAATAATAAATATACAGAAAAACAAATAAAAGACTTTGCCAAAGCAAATAACGTTAATACTGGTATAATAATAGGAAGATTACAAAAAGACGGTATAGTTGGCTGGAGTGACTTTAATAATTTAATTACAAGGTTGTAAAGAAGTAGTTATGATTGAAGTAAAAGCTATTAAAAGATTAGAAAATTTAAAAGAAGAAGAAAATTTAAGATTTAGACAATTTCTAAAGATGAATGCTGACCCTGATAAATTAGATAGACAGTTTAAAGAATTACATAATAAATATTTTAAAATATATGACTGTTCAAAATGTAGGAATTGTTGTAGAGAATTAGGAACAGTTATTACAGAAGATGAATTAGATGCTATTACTAAGACTTTACATATTGATAAAGAGAAATTTAAAAAGAAATATTTAGAAGAAGATGATGATAGATATAAATTTAAGACTAAATCTTGTCAGTTTTTAAACAATAATAATTGTAAAGTAAAAAAATGTTTACCAAAGTCTTGTAAAGATTATCCATTTACTGATAAAGAAGATAGATTATATAGTATGTATAGTATTATTGGTAATGCAAGTATATGTCCTGTTGTCTATGAAATATTAGAAGAGTTAAAGAAAGAGTATAATTTTAAATAAAAAATTAATTAAAGGGACAAAATATATTCTGAAGCAAGCAATACTAAAATCAGAACAAATGAACGTAATAGTTTTCGAAAAATAAAAGAGATAGGAAGTAAAATAGAGGTGTAATTAATGAAACATATAATGAAGGTAAATGATAATGCTTTTGAAAGAATGAGAAATGGGTTAAAAAAGAGAGAATATAGAGTTAATGATAGTAAAAGACAACAAGTTAGAGTTGGAGATATAATAGAATTTCATAAAGTTTCTCATCCAGAAGAAAAAATATTAATGGATGTTAAAAGTATAAATTGTTTTAAATCTTTAAAAGATGCTATATCCTCCAATTTTGAAGAAGATTTTAGTGATAGACATAATGACATCGAGAGTACAGTCAACTCATTTTATCAAAATGGATATTGTAATGAAGAAGAAATCACAAAAAATGGAATAATAGTCTTTGAAATAAAAAAACACCGTATTGCTCATCTAGATACAACAGCTTGTTATTTGAAAAAAGATAATAAAGTTTTAATGATTAAATTTACTAAAAAATGGGGACAAGTCTATGCTCCTCCTGGTGGAAAATTTGAAGAAGGAGAATCACCATTAGACTGCTTAATTAGAGAATATTATGAAGAGACAGGTTTAACTTTGATTAATCCAAAACTACAGGGAATATCCTATTGGAAAGACTCGGCAGAAGGAATTATATTTGTATATACAGCTGATGATTATAAAGGAGATTTATTATCTGCATCAGAAGAAGGAGTATTAGAATGGATAAAATTTGAAGATTTAGAAAAACTAAAACAGTTTGACCAAAATCAAAAATTCACTCCGTACATATTTAAAGATGAATTATTTGAAGGTAAATTTTTACTTGATAATAAGTGTAAGGTTTTAGAATACAATATAAGAACAATGTAACTAATATTTAAAGGAGGCTAAATGTAATGTCTAAAAAAGTTTTAATAACAGGTGGAGGAACAGGTATTGGTAAAGCTATTGCAAAAACATTTTATGAAAAAGGTTATGAGGTGTATATTTTAGGGAGAAGAAAAGAAAAACTAGAAGAAGTTTGTAACGATACTAATAACTCTATTAATTATTTTATTTGTGATATTAGTAATGATAACGACATTAAACAGATTATAAATAAATTAAATAATATCGATATCTTAATAAATTGTGCAGGGATAATTAGTAATGGTGAAGAAAAAGAAAAATATGATTATTTTGAATTAAATAATATTATTGATATTAACTTAAAAGGAACTATAAGCATGTGTTTGCAGATAATTGATAAATGGAAAGAAAACAACACAAAAGGAAATATAATTAACATTGGCTCAATAGTAGCTAGTAATGGCTCAAAATATTTTCCTATATATTCAGCAAGTAAAGCAGGTATAATTGCTTTTTCAAAATCTATCGCTTCTAGATATGGTGAACTAGGTATTAGATGTAATGTAATTTCTCCAGGTGTTATAAAGACTCCAATGTCATATATTGAAACTCCAGACTTTGATGATTATATAGAAGATATAGAAAGTAATACTCCATTAGGACGACTAGGTAATCCTGATGATATAGCAAGGGTAGCCTTATTTTTGGACAGTGAAAATTCTCTATTTATAACTGGTCAAGATATAGTAGTAGATGGTGGTTATACACTAAGTCAAGAATAAAAAGCTATATGAAATAACATTAAGTATACCATATAAAAACTGCTAACTCCTCAGTTAACAGTTTTCTTTTGTATAAATTTCTCAAGTAAACAAATAAGATAATAGAATAAGAAAGCTAAGACACCTAGAACAATAACAGAAGCAATGACAAGGTCTATATTAAATACTTGAGTACCATACATTATTAAATATCCTAGTCCTTTTTTCGATACAAGCAACTCACCCATAATGACACCTATATAGCACATACTCACGTTAATTTTGAGATTATTAATAATATTAGATAGATTAGATGGTATGACTGCTTTCATAAATATCTGTAATTTACTAGCCCCTAAACTTCTAAGTAAAGTAATATAGTTACTATCAGTTTCTTTAAAATTATGATAAACATTTATAATAGACAAGAATAAAGAGATTAATAAAGCCATAAAGATAATAGAATTAGTACTAGCACCTACCCAGATAATAATTAAAGGTCCAAGAGCGACTTTAGGTAGCGAATTTAAAACAGTTAAATAAGGATCAAGTATCTTTGCTAATCTCTTAGAAAACCAAAATAGAGTAGAGACTAACAAGGAAATAATTGTAACTACTAAAAAGCTAACTACAGTCTCATATAAAGTAATACCTATATGTACTAATAAATCATTATCAGTAAATAGACTTCCTAAAGTTTTAAGTACTAGACTAGGACTAGATAAAAGAAAAGTATTAATAAGATTAAATCTTGCTAATAGTTCCCATCCTAAAATGAACACTAGTAATATTAATATTTGAAAACTAATAACAATAATTTTCTCTTTTTTCTTCTTTTTAAGAAATTCTTTATGTTCCTCACTATAGTTTGACATCTAAATCTCTCCATATCTTTTCATAATAGTAATTAAATTCTTTTTCTTTTCTATTATTAAATGGAGTAGAGCGATTCTTATAATTAATATCATAGATTTTTTTAACAACACAAGGTCTTTTCGTAAGTACAACTACTTTATCACCAACGCTCAAAGCTTCCGACAAATCGTGCGTAACCATAATAGCAGTTTTACCTAAGTCTTTAACCATCTTATAAACATCATCTGCAAGCATTACTCTAGTCATTGCATCCAAAGCTGAAAATGGTTCATCTAAAAGTAATATATCAGGTTTAGTAGCAAGTGTCCTGATTAGAGCAACTGTTTGAATATTGTTAAGACACAGTACTTTCTAACTTTTTATTATCATCTATATATTGATAATTAAGATTATTATTTTTACTAATAACATTCTCTCCAAGTTTTTCTTCTATATTTTTTCTCGTATTACTAGCAACTTCGCCACCTGCTTTAGCAATCTTCCTATTTTCATTTAATCCATAAGGTTTATGCTTTTTAGCAAGCTCACGAGTCGTAATCTCACCTATATCTGCAAGTAATACTTCGATATCACTCATATTATCCCTTAAAGACTCTTTTCTAAGACCTTTAAATTCTTTGTATTCTTTAGCAGACATACCAGACCATTCTCTATAGATATCGTTAGTAAGTATTGCATATTCTAAATTACTGTCAACACCATTATCTTTCCATACTTCAGTAAGTTTCTTTCTATCCTGAATACCTTTGATTCTTTTAATAATCCAATCTTCATCATACCCTTTAGCTCTATAAGTATCTATTGCCCTTTGAACTGCAAGAGAAGGATCGAAAGTTTCATCAATTCTTTCACTACCAAGTTTAGCAAGCCACACTTTTATAGGTTCAGCATTTTTACTAGGGATTGATTCAATAATCCTAAACATACCTTCAATATCAACAACATCAGTATTGTAATATTTACCATCTTTAGCTTTTAATTTCAGTTGGTTACAATTTGTAACCGACTCATTTCCTTCTTTTTTTAAACGATACTTTAATACTTTCCAATAATTTCTCGGATTATCGCTTTCAGAAAGAACTCCAACTATATCAACTACACTGATATAGTACTTTTCTTTCTCACTATCCCAAACAGTTCTAATTGTTTCATTGTTAAATAACTTATTTACAATATGCATTTTATCTTGATTCATATATAATTCCTTCCTTTTCTTTATAATCATACTAACAGCTTAAAACCAAATATTAATTCAATAACCATAAACATACCTTCAATATCAACAACAGCAGTGTTACAATATTTACTGCCAGACGATTTAATTACAGTTGTCTAGTAATACTAGACAACTCAAAAACTTTCTCTTTTTTAATTAATTTACTTACCTTCTTAAATATCCCTTCCTTTCTTCAAAATAGTAATTGCTTTAGTTAGACAGAGTTCATGCCAAGATACCAAGACACATAGTATTTTCATATAAATAGTGAAAATATTAACTAAATACAATTAAAAAACATGACATCTATCACGTTTTTCTCTTTACCATCTCTATTAATATAATATACAGTTAAACTAATTTTTTTTCATAAATTCCATTTAATTTTTATATTTCTAATATTATCTTTAACTTTACCTACATAAATCTTATCTATAAATTCATTAACACTAACTCTATTAAGACAATCTAGTTTTTTATATTTAGAGATTATTTTATCATCAAAACTTTTAATATTATCTTTATAAATATTAATCTTTTTATTAACATCATTTAACTGTTTATAATATTTATTAAGATTATCTTCATAATTACTTATTAAAGTATTAAATACCTGGGTAGAAATAACATCATTTACCTTATCTTCATAAAGACTTTGTAAATAATCTTTAGACTCATCTATTTTTCTATTAATATTAACTAATTCACTTTCTAAAGATTCTATCTTTTCTTTATACACCTCATTATATTTTTTATTTACTTTATCTTTTAATAACTCCTCATCATAAAATTTATCTAATAGTTTATTAACCTCTGAAAGAACAATACTCTCTAATTTATCATATCTAATAGATGACTTATTAGAACAGATAACATTATTAGAGCATACTAAATATTCATGCCTTGAAGAGTTTTTCTTTCTTAAATAATGACCACAGTCTAAACAAAAAGCTTTACCTGAAAATAAATGAACAGTATTACTGCTTCTAGGCTTAGTCCTATTTTTCATCTCCTTTTGTACTTTATAAAAGGTATCTTTATCAATAATCGCTTCATGAGTATTAGGATAACTTATCCATAAACTCTTATCTTTATTAATAATTTTATGATTTTTATAACTAACAGTAGTCCTTTTACCCTGAACAAGCTTACCTAAATAAACTTCATTTTTAAGTATTGTCTTAATAGCATTACTATTCCATTTAATCTCATCTCTTTTTTTATTACTAACAACATTTAACTTAATACCTTGTCTATATTTATGAAGTGATGGACTAGGTATATTTTTATCATTTAAATATTTTGCAATAGCAGAGTAGCCATACCCTTTTAAATATAAATTAAAAATATCTTTAACTACTAAACTTGCTACTTTATCAACAACTAATTTATTATTATCACTACTATCTACTAAATAACCAAAAGGTGCGAAAGGAGAGATAAATTCACCTTGTTTCATCTTAGAATTAAAAGCACTTCTAATATTATTAGAGACATCCTCTAAATACCATTCATTAACAAGCCCATTAATCTGTCTAGACTTCTTATTACCAGGATTTTCTGTATCAGCATTATCAGATAAACTAATAAATCTAACATTCCACTCTTTAAACTTATTATTAATATATCTCTCTACAATCTCCATATCACGAGAAAACCTAGACTGACTCTTACACAAAACAATATCAATCTTACCATTTTCGCAGTCTTTAATTAATCTTTCAAACTCTGGTCTAAAAGTACCTGCCCCAGATAAATCTTCATCACAATATTCGCAGACTAAATTATAACTAGGATTATTATTAATAACCTCCATTAACATATGTCTTTGATTCTTAATAGATTCACTATCGTATGTTCTATTTAATTTATCTTTATCTTCAATAGAAAGTCTTAAATAAATTGCTACCCTAAAACTCTCTCTCATTCTAAATTCATCTCAAGAATAGTAATAATTCTAAATAACTTATCATTAATTATTATTTTTAACTCATCATCACTAATAGATTTATCATATTCAGATAAAACATTATAAGAACACATAAAAAATCACTCCTCATTAATCTATATTAAAATGAGAAGTGATTTAATACTTAAGAATAAATATTATCTTTTAAGAACTTTCATAATTTGTTCCTCTTTAATAGGTCCATGTCTTTGAATTTTTATATCATTACCAGTAAGATCAACAATCGTACTAGCTTCTCCAAAAGATACATCACCCATAACCATACCATCAAGAGTAGGGCATTCTATCTCTATTTCATCTAAACTCTTACATACATCCATCCCAGATTTATTAGCACTCGTTAAAAACAAAGGACTACCAACTTTTTCGATTAATTCATTTAAGAATTTAGATGGAATCATCCTAATAGCAAGTTCATCTGTCTCTCTTGTACCAGCATTATTAATATATGAAAAGGCATCAGGTCTTTTATTTAAGACTAAAGTAATAGGACCAGGCATAAAAGCTTTAATTAATTTAAGAGCATTATCATCAAGAGTAGCAATACTTTTAATTTGTTCTATATCACTACACATAACAGGAAAAGACTTAGTAGAAGGACGATTTTTAACACTGACTAACTTAAGATAAGCCTTACTTGAATTAATCCTAGCACATATTCCATAAACAGTATCAGTAGGAACACTAATAACACCATCATTTTTAAGAACAGTTACAACTTCTTCTATTTCACTTTGTTTACATCGCTTCATAAATTCACCTTCCATTTAAAGAATTGTATCACTGACCAATAAGACTTGCAAGAAATGTCGTAAGAAAATGATGGATTATTGCATTTACCAAACTTAAATGATAATATAAAATTAATCTATAAGACGGGTGATATTAATATGTTAAAAAATATTGAAGGAACAACTATAAAAATAAAATTCAAAGATGAAATACTAGAACTACCAAAAGACATAAAAGAACAAATAAGTATTTTTTGGAAACAGAGTAAGAAAGATAATCCTAGTCTTTTTAATGGTGAGCTAATTTGTGTAAGTGGATATAAGGAAGTAAATAGTCTAATAGAGATTACTTGTAAAAGAACACTATATTCACATCATTTATATGATGAAAGAGTAGGATTACCTAAAGGATATGGGTGTCATAACCTAGTAGTAGGTTGTCTATTAGAAACTAGTGATAATTATTATGTAATAGGAGAGATGGCAAGTAATACTTCAGTTCCTAACTGTTTACAAATACCAGGAGGTAATGTTGATAATACTGATATTAAAGAAGAAAGGGTAGATATATTTAATGCTCTAATAAGAGAATGTAAGGAAGAAGTAAATATTAATTTAGAAGATAAAAACATGATAGAAAGTTTTAAACTAAAATACATAAGTATACCGAATGAAAAATCTAATGCCTATCTCATTATCGCTAAAAGTAAGTTAAAAATGACTAAAAAGGAAATGATAGAATACTACAAAGAGTATTTAACATACCTAAAAGATAATAACTTAGAAATAGAATTTTCTAACCTTCACTTTATAAATAAGAAGAAGACTAAAGAGGAATTAAATAAGTTAAAAAATCCTAAAAGAAGTTATTTAGAAGAGTTATTAGAAATAGATAGTTATAACAAAAAATAATACTAATTATAAGTAATTTATATTAGTATTTTTTTACTCTTGACAATTGAATGACCATTCAACTATAATAAAGATAGTTGAGTAAGAATTCAACTATAACATATAATATTAATAGGATGTGATGATATGTCTAGAAATGAATTTTCATGTGATTGTAATATTATTCATGAGGAAGCAGTGGATAAGGTATTAAATAAAATGCCTTCAGAAAATACTTTTAATCATCTAGCAGACTTATTTAAACTAATAGGTGATACAACAAGATGTAGAATACTTTTTGCACTCGATCAAGACGAAATGTGTGTATGTGACTTAGCCAATGTTTTAAATATGACTAAATCAAGTGTTTCTCATCAATTAGCAACCCTAAGAAGAAGTGGCATAGTTAAATGTAGAAGAAGTGGTAAAGAAGTATATTACACTTTAGATGATGACCATATTGTTAAACTATTTGAAATAGGACTAGAACATATTAATCATAAAGGATAGAAAGAAGGAAATAATATGAAAGATTATAAATATAAAATAGAAGGATTAGATTGTGCTAACTGTGCTAATCTTTTAGAAGAATCTTTAAGAAAGATTGACTTAATAGAAAATGTCTCTATTAGTTTTATGACAGAAAGACTCTCATTTAGTTGTAGTGAAGATAATCTAAACAATGCCTTAAAACAAATTAAGAAAGTAATAAGAAGAGAAGAACCAGATGTAAGTATCGAGGAGGTTTAATAATGACAAAAAAGATGAAGAAAAAATTAATTAGAATTATAATATCTTTTATCTTACTAGTATTGGCATTTATCCTTAAACTAGATAATGTTATCATTAGCGATATTCTATTTATTATTTCCTACCTAATAGTAGGTTATGATATCATCTTAAAAGCTTTAAGAAACATCACAAGAGGAAAAGTCTTTGATGAAAACTTTTTAATGACTATTGCAACCATAGGAGCCTTTTTTATAGGAGAATTTCCTGAAGCAGTTGCAGTAATGCTTTTCTATCAAGTAGGTGAACTATTTCAAAGTTATGCTGTTGATAAATCAAGAAAGTCTGTTGCATCTTTAATGGATATAAGACCAGATTATGCCAATCTTTATCATGATGAAAAGACTGAAAGAGTAGAACCTAATAAAGTTAAAATTGGTGATATTATCTTAATAAAACCAGGAGAAAAAATACCATTAGATGGTATAGTAGTAGAAGGTAACTCTCTTCTTAATACTCTTGCTCTAACAGGAGAGTCTATGCCAAAAAGTGTAACTGAGACTGATGAAGTATTAAGTGGATGTATTAATAATGAAGGAATACTAAAAGTTAAAGTAACTAAAGAGTTTTGTGAATCTACTGTTAGTAAAATCTTAGACTTAGTAGAAAATGCTAGTAGTAGAAAATCTAAATCAGAAAACTTTATCAGTAAATTTGCTAAATACTACACTCCTATAGTTGTAATAATCGCTATTCTTCTTGCCTTTATTCCACCTTTAATATTAGATACTAACTTTAAAACTTGGATATATAGAGCCTTATCATTCTTAGTTGTCTCTTGTCCTTGTGCCTTAGTAATATCAATACCTCTAAGTTTCTTTGGAGGAATAGGTGCTTCATCTAAAATAGGAGTTTTAATAAAGGGTAGTAACTATTTAGAGGCTCTTGCAAACACCGAAATAGTTGTTTGTGATAAGACAGGAACTCTAACAGAAGGAATATTCAAAGTCCAAAAAGTTAATGCTATAGATTACTCAAAGGAAGATTTACTAAAATATACAAGTTATGCAGAGAACTATTCTAATCACCCAATCGCCTTATCTATTAAAGAAGCTTATGGTAAAGATATTAATGAAAAAATAGTTACAAAAACTAAAGAACTTAAAGGTAAAGGAGTTATTGCAAAAGTAGATACTAAAGAAGTTCTAGTAGGTAATGAAAAGTTAATGGAAGAATATAATATTGACTACATTAAGAGTAATGATATTGGAACTGTTATTTATATCGCTATTGATAAAACTTTCGCCGGATCTATCACTATCTCTGATAAAATTAAAGATGATGCTTATAAAGCAGTTAAAGAATTTAGAAGAAATAATGTTAAGAAAATAGTAATGTTAACAGGAGATAGAGAAGAAATTAGTAAAAATGTCTCAAAAGAATTAAAACTAGATAAGTATTATGCTGAACTACTTCCTCAAGATAAAGTTAAAAAAGTAGAGTCTTTAATGCAAGAAAAAAGTATAGATGGCAAACTAGTCTTTATAGGAGATGGTATTAATGATGCTCCTGTTCTTGCCTTATCAGATATAGGAGTAGCGATGGGAGGACTTGGTAGTGATGCTGCGATAGAAGTAGCAGATATCGTAATTATGACAGATGAACCATCTAAACTTGCAAATGCTATTAAAATAAGTAAAAAGACAATGCAAATAGTAAAAGAGAATATTGTATTCGCTATCACAGTTAAAATACTTGTATTATTACTAAGCACCCTAGGAGCAACAACACTGTGGTGTGCAGTCTTTGCCGATGTTGGTGTCTCAGTTATCGCTATCATTAATGCTTTAAGAATACTAAGAGTAAAAGAGGATTAATTATGAAAAAAATAGTTTTAAAAATAGGTGGAATGACTTGTAGTGCCTGTTCATCAGGACTAGAAAAATATCTTAATAAACAAGAAGGGATTACTAGTGCAACTGTTAATTTAGTCTTATCTATCGCTACTATTACCTATGAAAATATAACTGTTAAAGATATAGAAAGATTTATTAAAGAAGCAGGATTTACTAGTTTAGGAGAATTCAAAGGAATAGAAGATAAAGTTACTAAAAAAACTGATAAGATAAAACTAATAATCCTAGGATTACTTATTATCTTTATTATGTATATATCTATGGGAGATATGTTAAACTTACCAAGTATCCCATATCTTAACCATAATCATCCTCTTATTTTATCCACAACCCTGTTGATAATTACTTTAGTGTATTTAATCTATGGACTAGACATTATCAAAAGTGGTATAAAGAATTTACTTCATAAAATGCCTAATATGGATACTTTAGTAATGTTTAGTGTCATCTTTAGTTTCCTCTATAGTCTTTATAGTTATATAAATATATTAAAAGGAAATAATGCCTACATCCATAATCTATATTTTGAATCTACTTGTATGGTAATTTACTTTATTAAACTAGGTAGAGTGTTAGAAGACTCTAGTAAAGATAAAACTAAAGATGCTATTAGAAAGCTAGTCCAAATAACTCCTACTTGTGCCACTATAAAAAAGAATGATAAGGAGTTAGAAGTAACTATCGATGGAGTAGAAGTAGGAGATACATTAATTTGTAAAGCCGGAGAGAAAATAGCAGTCGATGGTATTGTTACTAAAGGTAAAGCCTATGTTAATGAAAGCTTTATTACAGGAGAAAGTACCCCAGTCTTAAAAGAAAAAGGTTCAAATGTTATCGCCGGATCTATTAGTTATGACGGACTTATTGAATATACTGCCAAGAAAATAGGAAAAGACTCTACCATCTCAGAAATAGTTAAACTAGTAGTAGAATCCACTAATACCAAGACTAAAATACAACGTCTTGCCGACAAAGTAAGTGGTATCTTCGTTCCAGTTATCTTATTAATCGCTTTTCTAGCATTTATAATCCAGATACTTATAGGACTACCTTTAGAAGTATCTCTAATTCATATGGTAACAGTCTTAGTAGTCGCTTGTCCTTGTGCTTTAGGTCTTGCCGTACCACTTGTTGTAGTTGTAAGTAATGGATTATGTGCTAAAAAAGGATTATTCTTAAGAAATAGTGAAGTCTTAGAGAAAGCTAAAGATATTGATACTATTGTCTTTGATAAAACAGGAACCCTTACAAATGGAACTTTAAATATCTATAAGACATATAATTATTCTAATTATAAAGATAATGATTTAATTAATATTGTATCTAATATAGAAAAGAGTTCTTCTCATCCTATAAGTACTGCCTTTAAAGTTAGAAAGAAAATAGAAGTAACTGACTTTAAAACATTAAATGGTAAAGGAATAAAAGCAAGTATTAATAACAAAGTATATTATCTAGGTAATAACTCTCTATTAAAAGATTTAAAAATAAAAGATAATCATAAAGAAGACTATAATAATTTAATAAATAATGGCTGTAGTATTATCTATGTAATAGAAGAAGGTATTGTTATTGGTCTAATAGGTGTTAAAGATATAGTTAGATCTAATATAAAAGATGTTATAACTAAGTTTAAAGATAATAATATAGAAGTAATTATGTTAACAGGAGATAATGAAGTAACTGCTGAGTCTATTGCAGAAGAGTTAGGTATAACTAAAGTAATTTCTAATGTCTTACCAAAGAAAAAAGCCTCTGTTATTAAAGACCTTACTAACAAAGGTAAAAAAGTAATAATGGTAGGAGATGGTATTAATGATGCTCCTGCTTTAGTAAATGCCACTATTGGTATAAGTGTTAATGATGGAACAGATGTTGCCATGGACTCAGCTGATGTAATTCTTATGAATAACGATATTTCTAATATTTTAGACCTTATTAAAATAAGTAAAAAAGCATATCTCATCATTAAAGAAAACTTATTCTGGGCTTTCTTCTATAATTTACTTATGATACCTATCGCAATTGGCTTATTAGAAAACTATGGAATAAGTATGAATCCTATGTTTGCAAGTGTTGCTATGACTATTAGCAGTTTAACCGTAGTTATAAACTCTCTAAGACTTAAAAAAGTAAGTCTTTATTATAATTTATTAACGTGATATAATCTGTTCTATGGGGGTGCTTAACACATGTTTTCATATGAAAGCCTTAATGAAGAGACAAAAATTTTTCTAAACAAAGCAATGGATATTTATTCAAGTATTGAAAATATAGAAATTACTAAAGAAATAAAAGACGGTTATAAAACAATAGAATATACTTTTTCAAGACTAGATAAAAAAGTCTTTTCAATGTTTATCGCTAGTTTTATATCTAATACTAATTTGGCTAATATTTTAAAAGAGTATGATGATATTAAAGCAGATGATTTATTTTCTTTTGTTAATACAGAAAAAGAAAATATTAAACCATTAGAAAGCAATGATTATAGAGAATATTATGACAAAAAATTTAGATTAGATTTAATTAGTATCCTAAATGAAGAAGCAAGTATCTATTCTTTTAAAGAATTAAGACCTGAAATTATATTTCATTATATGAGAAGAACTGTTGCAGGTTCTAAAGTAATAGAATATTTCATCAAATATTTTAGTGATAATATAAATACAGTAGCATATATTTCAACTCATCCGTGTTTTGATGCTATAAGAAATTATATTAAGATAAATGGAATATTACAAGTTAAAAATACTGAAGATGATTTCTTTTCTGAATTTGATGAAGAAAAAGAAGAAAAAAAGCAGAACACATTTACTGTTAATAAAGAAGAATTACTATCTATACTTGATGCAACAAAAACAAAATTTATTGGCCAAGAAGAAGTAACGAAATATTTATTTTATAATATAATTAATAATCAAAAAATAACCTCAGACATAGACTTGAATGATGGAGAACGTTCTGTAATTTTTCTTGATGGATCATCCGGAACAGGAAAGACTGCTATAACAAGAGAGATTACAAATAGATTAAATATTCCCTTAGTTACATCATCTGCTGTTAATTATTCATCAACTGGTTATAGAGGTGATGATATAGTTAATATACTAATAAGATTGTATAGAAAAGCTGGTAATAATTTAGAAAAAGCTGAACGAGGTATCATTGTCTTAGATGAATTTGACAAACTAGCTTATAATCGTGAAAATGGCTATGGTTTAGATATGAAAAAAGCCGTCCAGCAACAATTGTTAGATTTTACAGGTGGAGGTATTTATGAGATAAATGTTGGTGAAAATATAATGGACCAAAAAAAGATTGAATTTGATACTTCAAACTTAACCTTTATCTTCTTAGGAGCTTTAACAGAACTAAGAAAAAATAAAATGATTAATGGCGACACCTATACCATTGAACCTGATGATTTAATTAATATTGGTCTTGAAAAAGAATTAGTTGGTAGAATTAATACCTTTCTTCACACTGAGGAATATTCTAGTTATGATTTACTAAGAATTTTAAAAGAATCTACAATAAGTCCGATTAAAAGTTTCGAAAAATGGATAATTGCATATGGGAAAACACCAATAATAGCAGATGACGTTTATGAAGCAATAGTCAATGCTGCTTATAAATTAAATACAGGTGCAAGAAGTTTGCAAACTATAATGAATAATGTAAGAACAATTTATTTAGAAGAAGTATTTACAGGAGAAGATAATACAGTTTATCTTGATGCTTCTAGAATTAATAATGCCATAGAAAAGACATTTGTTAGAAAGGTTAGAAAATAATCTCTTATCTAGTGCTTTTTCCATGAGAATTTCTTTAATATAATGAGCAGCAAATTTGACAAAGTAGCAAAAAAGTGATATAATATGCCTACATTTGAAATAAAGGGGGATTATATATGTTAGATTTTACATATGAAAATTTTGATGATGAAACAAAAGAATATCTAAATAAAGCAATGGATATTTATTCAACAATAAAAGATAAGGAGATTAACAAAAAAGTAAAGGATTATGTAGAATACAAAGAATATACTTTTTCAAAATTAGATAAAAAAATACTTTCTTTATTTATAGCTAGTTTCTATACTCCTAATCTAAGTAATATATTAGATGAATATGAGGACTTGCAAAAAAGAGATTTATTTGATTTTATAAATACCAAAGAAGAGGAAATAAAAAAATTAGAAGAGCTTGAATATAGCGGATTTTATGACAAATGTTTTAAATTGGAATTAATGTCTATAATTGAAAATTTCTCAAGTAATATCAACATAAGAAAGATTACACCAGAAATTATAATTTGCTCTTTTGATGCAATTGATGTAATGGGTTCTAAAATTCTAGATTATTTTTTGAAGACTTATAATACAAAAAAATATTTTTTTGACCATCCAATTGCTAAAACTGTAAAAAATTATGCTATATTACATGGACTTTTACAAAAAAAGCCTTCTTCAAATAAGCAAAACTTTAAACTACCTGGAGTAATATCATTAAATAGTCAACTAAAAGAATTTCTCGATATTGGAGAAAAACCATCAGAAAACAAAGAAGAGAAAAAAATAGATTTAGACAGTGAAGAATTATGGTCTATACTTGATGATATAAAAGCCAAGTTTATTGGTCAAGAAGTAGCAGCAGAAGCTTTATTTTATAATATTGTTAACAACCAAGATTTAGCATCAAAAGATGATGCTTTAAATGGTGAAAGGTCTATAATATTCCTTGATGGTCCAACAGGAACAGGTAAAACTGCTATTACAAGAGAGATTACAGAAAAGTTAGATATTCCATTTACGGCTACCTCAATTGTTAATTATTCTTCAACGGGATATGTTGGCGGAAACATTACTGATACATTAGAAACACTATATAAACAAGCAAGTGGCAATTTGGAAATGGCAGAAAGAGGTATTATTGTTTTTGATGAATTTGATAAATTAGCAAATAGCAGTGAGAATGGTTTATTAGAGATGAAAAAAGCTGTTCAACAACAATTACTTGATTTTATGGGTGGAGGAACATACGAAATTGTTGTTGGTGATAATCTTTTCAATAGGGAAAAAATTACATTTGATACATCTAAATTAACTTTTATATGTTTAGCAGCTCTAACAGATTTAAGAGAAAAAAAGACTCAAAAAAAACAAATTATCGGTTTTGGAAATAGAGCAGAAGCCCAAAATAACGAAAGCTATACTATTACAGTTCAAGATTTAATTGACATTGGTCTAAAAAAAGAATTAGCAGGTAGGTTTAATACATTTCTTCATACAGAAGAATATTCTAAAGAGTCATTACTTAGAATTTTAAAAGAATCTACAATAAGTCCTATTGCTGGCTTTGAAAAATGGATAACTTCACATGGTAAGAAATTAATAATAGAAGATGGTGTTTATGAAGCTATTGCAGATGCTGCCTATGACCTTAATACAGGTGCAAGAAGTCTTCAAACTGTAATGAATAATATAAGAACACCTTTCTTAAAAGAAGTTTTACGTGGTAAAGAAGATACAATTTATTTAGATGTTGATACTGTTAAAAAGATAACTGAAGAGACTGTAAAAAGAAAGGTTAGAAAATAATATGCAGTATGAATATAATGGTAACTTATTAGAAGAAGATAGAATAAATCTAATAGCAAATGAAATAACTACTGCATATCCTGAAATACCTATTGATAAAGCTAAAGAAATTGCTATGCTTGAAGGTAAAATCTCAACTGCCTGTAATTTAGAAATGGTATTTACAAGATTATACAATATTATGTTAATAATGAGTAATGATAAGAGTATTGTAAAAAAAGTATACCTAGATTTATTTAATATCTTAAATGCTAATCAAAATGATGGAAAGATAGATTACTATTATCGAGTTTTAGAAGAAATATATTATTTTCTAAATAGTGAAAAAACTTTCCCATTATTAGATGAATTTTAGTATTTAATAATAAGAAGAAATATGTTAAACTAATAGGCATAGGAGGTACATTATGGGAAAACTTACACAGGAAGAACTTAATTTAATATTAGAAAATATTAATCATAATATGGCAGAATATGATAAAGATATAAAAAGAAAAATGGAACATTCAGACAAAGTAGAATTAGATATGTATAAAGTAAATCCTGCATTTTTGAATCAAGGAAATGCTGATACAACTAGTAATACACATGGTAGAGTGAAAAGAATAAAACATAGAAGTAGATATTAGTCTATTTCTTTTTATTTTACACAAAACAAAAATGTTTAAAAGTACAATTTTGTATTTTACAGAATACAAAAATAAAATACTTGACACCGAGTTACTCCAGTGATACTGTTGTATCAAATGAGGAGGTAACAAATATGAAAAGATTAAATTCATTCCTTTATACCAAAGGGAAATTTGGTAAAGGTTGTATAAGAAGTGTTGATACTAACAATGAATATTTATATTCTAAGGCAATGTATAAGACAAAAATAAAAAAAGAAGATCTTCCAGATGATTATATTGAATTTAGGAGTGGCACCATACGATATATGACAGGATATTTAAAAACAAGTGGAGTTGTTGATATAGACTATACATATTTTTTAGAAAATCATATATTTAAAGATGATTATATATATATATATATCGTATAAAGGAAAACTAAAGAAAGAAAAAACATCATATGGAAGAGAACGTATAGTTAATTATGATATCTGTATCTGTGATAATGATATTATACCTATTTTACATGCTATAGAAAAGAACTCTAATATCAATATAGATAAAGTAAAAGAAAAGATTTATTATAAAGTATCTTGGTATAAAGAAAATTGTAAAGATGAATATACAAGGGAGTTTGGTAATAGAGATATAGATATATTTGAAGAATATAAATAACTTAGTAATTAATTTTTACTAGGTTATTTTTGTGTCTTAACAACATTCAACCAACTCTTTGTCTCATACCACCAGATAAACTTCTAGGAAACTTATCAATAAACTCACTTAATCCATAAGTATCAAGTAATTTTAAGACATAAGCTTTATCTTCCATACTTACTTTATCTTTTAATTTAAGACCCAATAGACAGTTATCTAAGATATTAAGCCAAGGAAATAAACTATCTTTTTGAAGCATATAACCAAGCTTTATATCATCTTCAGAAAACTTAATATTACCTCCTGATTTAGTCTCTAAATTAGCAAGTATTGATAACAGTGTACTTTTACCACATCCACTAGGTCCTACTATTACAATAAACTCTCCCTCATTCACCTTTAGATTGATATCTTTAATCGCTTCTATTTCACCACTTTTATCTTGATAATTCTTAGATAAATGTGTAATTTCTAATATATTAGTTTTCATACATCAAGTCACTAAATGGAACTTTACTATCTAATTCTTTCGCATTAATCATAATATCTTGTAAGTGGTCAAATTCTTCTTCGGTAAACTCTGTATTATCAGGCCAAGCATCAATAGATCTATAACGTTTTACAATCTTTGTTAAATCATCAAGTGATGTATCAGGAAATTGATCTATTATCGCTTCTGCTACCTTCTTATCAGAACTATTATGAACAAAGTCTATTCCCTTTTGAATCGCTTTATCAAAGTTTTCAATTAGTTCTTTATTCTCATTTAAATAACTATCTCTTGCAAAGAAAGCAGTATAAGGAACAACTCCACCAAGTTCACCTAAACTTGCAACAACATAACCATAACCTTCTTTTTCTAACTCTAAAGCATTAGGTTCAAACAAAGCGACAAAGTCACCTGTCCCTCCAATGAAAGCACTACTCATAGCAGAGAAAGCTACAGAAGTATCAATATTAACATCATTCTTAGGGTCAATTCCAGCATCGCTTAAAGCCCATTCAAGAGTCATCTCAGGCATACCACCTCATCGTTAGTTAAACTTATAATATATTTAATCTAAATACATAAAATTAAGTAGGTGGTTAAATTGAAAATTGTAAATATATTTAATGAAAATGGAAAGACATTGCAACAAATAATAGAAGAGTTTTTAATAGACTATTATATGGAAAGTGAATATGAAAAGTAAAATATTTAATACTGCTCTTTATATTAGATTATCTCGTGAAGATGGCGATAACTTAGAAAGTGAAAGTATCACAAATCAAAGAGATTTATTACATCTATTTTTAGAGAAAACAGAAGAAAAATTAGTTTATATAGATGAATATGTTGATGATGGTTTTACTGGCTCTAATTTTGATAGACCTTCTTGGAAAAGATTAATGAGAGATTTAGAAAATGGTAAGGTTAATACTATTATAACTAAAGATTTATCTCGTATGGGAAGAGATTATATCTCTATGGGGGAATATATCGAAAGAATATTTCCTGAGAAAGGTATAAGATATATTGCCATAAACGATGATATTGATACTCTCCATGAAACACCAGGTTTAGAGTTTTTACAATTTAAATTAATGTTTAATGATTACTATTTAAAAGATACATCTAAAAAGATTAGAAAAGTTTTGAAATCAAAAAAGGAAAAAGGAGAGTTCTTAGGTTTTAAAGCCCCTTATGGTTATTTAAAAGACCCTAATGATAAACATAAATTAATAGTTGATGAAAATATTAGACCTATTATTAAGAAAATATTTCTTTTAGCATACACCGGAAAAAGCCCAAGACAAATAGCAGATATCTTCTCAAAAGAGCATATCGAAACTCCTAGTGTTTATGCTAATCTAAATCGTGGTATGAAATCTACGGCTTATGACCTTTGGTGTCCTAGGACTATTGAAGAAATGCTTACTAATGAAACATATATTGGTAATATGACTCAAGGAAGAAGAAGAAAAATAAATTATAAGTCCAAAAAAGAAATTAGAACCCCTAAGGAACAATGGATAATAAAAGAAAATACTCATGAAGCGATTATTGATAAAAAGGTATTTGATACAGTAGGGGAATTACTTAAGAAAAACAAAAATAAACCTACCGGCAATAATATTATGTTACTTTCTGGTTTTATGAAATGTAGGGAGTGTAATCATAAAATAGGAATAAATAAAAGTAGTGATGGTAAAAGATACTACACACATTGTTCTTATTATACAGCCCATTCTAAATATGGTTTATGTACTCCTCATAGCCTTAATTATAAAAAACTAGAAAATCTCGTTTTAGAGGAGATTAGAAAACTGTGTAAAGAGTATGTAGATAGTACTACTTTTAAAGAAAGGATAGAAGAAGCTAGAAAGAAAAATGATAGTAAAGTTAAAAAACAAGTAGAAATTAGTATATTAGAAAAAAAGATTAGAACTAATAACTCCTATATAGACAAAGTATATGAAGATAAGTTAAATGGTAATATCGATATAGAGATGTTTAATCGTCTAACCGCTAGATATAAAGATGAAATAATCTCTTTTAAAAAAAGACTAGAATCTATTGAAAAAGAAAACATAAACAGTGATAAAGTAGATACTGATAAAGATATACTTGAAAAAATAAATGAATATCTATCCTTAGAAAAACCAAGTAGAGCCTTACTAGTAAACTTAATTGATAAAATACTTATAAGTGAAGATAAAACCATCAAAATTCACTATAAATTTAAGCTATATTAATGAAAAACATAAGGAAATATGGTATAATAATACATATTACATTAGGAAGAAGGTGTGGTTATGAAATGTATTTTAATGAATAAAAATACAGAAGTATTAGTTGCAGAATATAATACAGTTTCTAAGTTTTTTGATAGAATTATAGAAGTTAAAAATATTGATTATGCTCCTTATATTTTAAAGAGTTTTTATATTAAAGATGATATCAATGATACTCCTTTTAGAACAAATTTATCAGAGTGGTTTAGAGGAAGAGGTATTCCTTCTTGGAGAGATAAATTGGATTTATTATTACATCGCCTAGATATAAGTGCCCCAACTGAATTATTAGATAAAGCTTTCGGTTTATCTTTATCGGATCAATATTGGTTAAAACCATTTAACAGTGATATAAAGTATGATGATATTAACTTTTTTGATAATGATTTTGATTATGCAGAGTTTTTAGAAGCGTCACTTTCACTTAATAGTAAGATAGTAAAAAAAGAAACTTCTCTTATAACACCTAACAATACCACTGATGGTATGTTAAAAAAAGCATGGATTATTGAAGATGGTACAAGATATCTATTAAAAGGCGGTTATAAAAATGAAATATTACAACCATTTAATGAGGTTTTAGCATCTATGATATGTGATAGATTAGGTTTTAATCATGTCCCTTATACCTTAGATGTATATAAAGATACCGTAGTATCTAAATGTCCTTGTTTTATAAATAAAGATACCGAACTTATTACAGCCTATCAAATAAGAAATGATATGAAAAGACATGATAATACAGATGACTATGAAGAGTATATTAAAAAATTAGAGGAAAACGGTATTCCTAATGCTAGGGAAAAGATAGAAAATATGTATATCTTAGATTTTCTTATAATGAATGAAGATAGACACTTAAATAATTTTGGTATTATAAGAGATGTTAATACCCTAAAATGGTTAGATGTTGCACCTATATTTGATAATGGTATGGCTTTAAACATTCCATATTATGATGAAAATGAAGTAATCATATCAGGAAATGGAAGATTTTTCTACGAGGTAAAACCATTTGATGAAATTATCAAAGTAGTAAGAAATATAAAAAGAATAGATATATCTAAATTAGATGATATTCCAGAGTGCTTTGACAACCTACTTCATGAATATCAACACATTACTCATATTTCTGATAAAAGAATATATAGACTATGCGTCATATTGCAAAGACAAATAAATAAACTAAAGAAAATAATTGAGGAAGCCTAAGATTAGGTTTCCTTTAATTCTTGGGGAAAAACATTATAAGTTTAACAGGAGATGACCTGCTCTACCACCAATAATAGTCTTACCAACTAAATCATCAAGTGTAAAATCTTTAATATCTTCTCTTGCTACAATAAATGAACCATCTTTTTGAGTTAATCTAGCGAAAGTCTTAAGATAATCTTTCTCACCACCATTATACACATAAATAGTCGCTTCACTTCCTGCAAAACCAATATCAGCATCACCTGATAGAACAGCAGCACTTACTTTATCTGCACCATTTGCAAGACTAAGTTCAATATCAATTCCTACTTCTTCAAAGTAACCTTCTTCAATCGCTACATACATAGGTGCATAGAAAATAGAATGAGCAACCTCAGCAAGTCTTACAGTCTCTAAATCCTTACCATCATCATCCTTCTTATTAAAGTTAAATAAAACAGCACAAGCTAAAGCAAAAATAACTAAAATAACAACGATATAAACAATTGTTTTTTTCAAACTAAAATCCTCCTTTCAGTTCAAAGTATTATATGTAACTATTTAAGATTCGCTACTAATCGATTTACGAGTTTTCGTAAACTTCTTAAAATCTCTTGTATTTATAAAAATAGCAATTATAATAAGATTAACTGGAGGTATTTTATGAATATACAAGTATTAAATGAACTTATGAGATTAAATGGTATTCCAAGTTATTTCCAACTATCAAAAGAGACCCATATACCTTATACAACTCTCTTAGATTTAGTAAGAGGAAAAGGAGAAAAACTTAGTAATGTTAAAACAATCGCAGACTTTCTAGGAGTTAAAATGTCTTATCTATTAGATGAACCTAGAAAAATAGTTACTATTAATGAAAGAAATAATGTTATCATAGAAAAAGAAAATGGCTATAACTCAGTACTATCTAATTTACTTTCTGATTAAAACTTGATAAAATAAGACTGGATGGTGATTAACATGAGCTTTTTTAGCAAATTAAAAGATAAATTTATAAAAAAAGAAGAAAAAGAAGTTAAAGAGGAAAAAGAAAGCTTAGAAGTCTATGATAAAGGACTTACTAAAAGTAGAAATACTTTTTCATCTCGTCTTTTAGATTTAACGAACCGTTATAGTAAAGTAAATGAAGAATACTTTGAAGAATTAGAAGAAATCTTAATTATGGCCGACATTGGTGTCAATACTGTTATGAACTTTATGGAAAAGTTAAGAAAAAGAGTTAAAGATGAAAAGATAACTGATCCAGAATTTTTAAAAGAAGTAATAGTTGATGAACTATTTATTATCTATGTAAGTGGTGAAGTATTATCTACTAATTTAAAAAGAAATGAAACTAATCCAACGGTCTACTTATTTGTTGGAGTTAATGGAGTAGGTAAGACTACAACTATCGCTAAACTTGCCAGTAAAGAAAAAGAGAAAAATAGAAAAGTTCTTTTAATAGCAGGAGATACCTTTAGAGCAGGAGCGACTAAACAATTAAAAGAATGGTCTGAGCGAATTGGTGTAGACTTCTATGGTAAAAGTGAAGGAGTAGATCCTGCTAGTGTTATTTATGAAGGATTAGAGTATGCTATTAATAATGATATAGATACAGTTCTAATCGATACAGCAGGAAGACTTCAAAATAAAACAAATCTAATGATGGAACTTGAAAAGATTAATAGAGTTATTAAAAAACTAATAGATAGAGCACCTGATGAAACGCTACTAGTAATAGATGCTACAACAGGACAAAATGGTATTAGTCAAGCAAAATCATTTAAAGAAATAACAGACCTTACAGGAATTATTCTAACTAAACTAGATGGAACTGCTAAAGGTGGAATAGTCTTAGCAATTAAAGAAGAAGTAAACTTACCAGTTAAATATATAGGACTAGGAGAAACAGCTAAAGACCTACAAGAGTTTGATATAGAAAAATATATTTATAGTCTATTTAAAGACTTTATGGAGGATGAAAATGAGTAAAAGTGTAGTACAACTAAACCCTAAAGCTAAAAAACAACAAGAAAAAAGCTTTAGTTATTTAAAAGTCTTAATAATATTACAATTCTTTTTAACAATTGGTCTAATTATCTTTGGTATCGTAACTATCTTTAAAACAGACCTTCTATACATCTTTGAAATACTTTTAGGTATTACACTCTTAGTTATGGGCCTAAATAATTTTCTAATCTATAAAAGAAGAAACTTAACAATTCTTTATATCATAATAGGACTAGGTTCTATTGTTCTAGCCGTACTAAAACTATTAGGATTATAAAATGGAAGAGTTAGTACATTATACCTTACTATATGATATTTATGGTAGCCTTTTAACCGATAAACAAAAAGAATACTTTGAAGATTATTACTTTAAAAACTTATCTTTAAGTGAACTTGCCACTAAATATAATATCAGTAGAAATGCTATTCATAAACAAATTAAAGAAACTATAAAAAGATTAGAAAATTATGAAGCTAAATTAAAGTTAGCCAAAAAGAATGAAATGTTAGAAAATATTATCAAAAAAACAAGTGATGAAGAGATAAAACGTAAATTACAAGACGTAATTTCCCTATAACTCTTGTCACTTTTTTAATTTAACGATATAATTTACTTATAGAATAAAGGAGAGTTGTTATATGTTTGATAAAATAATCTATATTAGTGATCAAGGTGCTAATATTAAACTAAAAGAAGGCGAAGAAGTAGCAATTAACTTAATGAACCTACATTTAATATTCGAAGATAAGGATAAGACAATCTTAGGAGAAGTAGATGATCTAGAAGATGGCATTGTCAAAGCAAGGTTTCTAGGTGAAATAACAAATGGACGTCTAGTTGGAGGTGTCTTAAGAAAACCATCATTAGATGCCAAGATAAGAGTAATTAAACAAGAAGAAATACCTCTAATAACAGGAGAAGATAAAACAGGATATATGCCTTTTGGAGTTAGTCCTTATTATAATGATTTTCCAGTATACTTAGATGTTAATAATTTCTTTAGTAATCACTTCGCTATCTTTGGTAACAGTGGTAGTGGTAAATCTTGTGGTATCTCAAGAATAATGCAAAACATGTTTGAAGATCAAAGACTATTTCCATATAAATCAAATATCTTACTATTTGATTCATCTGGAGAGTATTACAATGCTTTTAAAGACTTAAGTAAAATAAATCCTAACTATAATTATCGTTTTATTACTACTAATGAAGTTGAAGGAAAAGGAGAGCCATTACGTCTACCAATCTTTTTACTTAATGAAGATGATTTAACTATTCTTTTGCAAGCGACAGAGCATTCACAATTACCAATTATTGAAAGAATGTTAAAACTAGCAAGAATATTTGCAAGTACAGGAGTAGATGCTAATAAATATAAAAACCACTTAATAGCAAAAGCAATTATGACTATTCTATATACAAACCAGACCGCTCCTAATAAAAGAAATGAAGTTTTTTCAATCCTTAATAGCTGTTCAACAGATCAATTTAACCTAGAAGCCCCTGTTCAAGGAATCGGATATGTTAGAAAATTTAGAGAGTGTTTCTTAATAGATTCACATGGACAATTTTCAGAAAGTGTTTTATTAACAGAATATGTATCTAGTTTTATAAATGATGAATATGATAATTTTGAACCTAATAAAGAATGTTATTATACTTTAGATGACTTAGAAAAAGCTTTAAATTTTACTTTAATTAGTGAAGGATGGCTACGTAATGAAAATACTTATGGAGATTCAGTAACATTAAAAGTAAGACTACATTCTCTAATTACTTCAAGTAATTCTAATTTCTTTAAATGGGAAAGTGGTACCTATATATCATTAGAAAAATATTTATCAGATTTAATGATTAGTAATGGGAAAAAATATCAATTAGTAAATATAAACTTAGATGATGTAGATGATGATTTCGCTAAAGTAATAACAAAAGTTTATTCAAGGCTATTATTTGAGTTTACTAAGGGATTAAAAGATAGAGCAAGTATTCCTTTTCATATCTTTGTAGAAGAAGCTCATAGATACATTCAAAATGATACTGATAGATTCTTAATTGGATATAATATCTTTGAACGTATCGCTAAAGAGGGACGTAAATATGGACTTATCCTAGGATTAATTACTCAAAGACCAGTAGAAATGTCGGATACTGTTATCTCACAGTGTTCTAATTTCTTAATCTTTAAGATGAACCATCCAACAGACGTAGAGTATATTAAGAAAATGGTTCCTAATATTTCTGATGAAATTGTTGAAAAACAAAAGAGTCTACAATCAGGAACTTGTCTTGGATTTGGTAGTGCTTTTAAGATACCTTTAATAGTTAAATTAAAAATGCCTGATCCAATGCCACTTAGTGGTAACTGTGATGTTGTTGGAATTTGGGATGGACATAATAATTGGCAAGTACAAAATAATCAAGTAAATAATGCAGTTAATAGTTCAACTGTAAAAGTAAGTACTAATATTAATAATGAAATTAACAATACCCATATACAAGAAGTGCAAAATACTAATATGGGAATACCTGAAGTAAATATTAATAATGAAGGACAAGTTTTAACTCAAGAACCGGTTAATAATATAAATCAACCTATTAATGAAGTAAATAATGAAATAACTAATACAGGTATAAATGAAGTTACAAATAACCAATCTTCTAATAATTATATATTTAATTCACCAAATAACTCTAATATGGAAAATAATATGTCTAGTACAATCAATGAAATTCCAAACATTAGTAATCAATCAGTAGAACAACAACCTATTAATCAAAATATACAAAATAATATAGGAGAAGGAATTGTTGGTCCGATACCTGAAATAAATATAAATAATGATGAAACTTTATAAAAATAGAAAGGAAGTAATAGATATGGCTAATTTAACTTATCAGGATAAAATAATTTGTCAATTCTTGGGTAAATTAATTCGTCAATCTACAACTAACCCCCGAACTAACATCAGTTTACAATATGTTACTTGGGGGGGGGCAGTTTACTTGTAGATTAAGTAATAACATTACTTTCTTTCATTATGACTTAAAAGAATAGAGGATAATTCTATTCTTTTTTATGTGCATAAATGAAAGGAGTAAGAAGATGAAAAAGATATTATTAGAAACAAGCTTTAGTAAGATATATATGATAGTGATGATTATAGTAACTCTATTAATATTAGGAGGATATTTTTCTTATGCTATGTTTACAGTAACAAAAGAAAAGAGTAATGCTGTTAGTATAGTAACAGGTAATTTAACTTACAAGTTATTAGTGGATGAAGAAGAAATAAAAACCCTAACAGTACCTGCCAATAGTAGAAAAGATTTTATAGTAACACTATCTAATCCAAATAATAGAATAGCAAGATTTAATTTTTATTATCTAGGAGATTTAGCAGATGGAGTAGATATAGGATATATAGAAAAAAATGAGTTTAATGTTCCACCGACTGAAACAGGAATAAATTTAGAAAAAGTAGATACAACAGGATCAAGTAATACATATATAGTAAGAGTAGCGAATACAACAGAAAGAGAAATAAGTATAGAACTAGGAGTAAGTGTAGGATTAGATTATAATGATTTAGAATTACCTAGTGATGGACATTTATTAAGAAAGATAACATCAACGGGAACAGTAAGTGAAGTAATAGAAGATGACATCATGAGTAGATTAAATTATGAAGATTCTGAGCAGACCTTTGTAACGGGAAGCAATCCTTACAATTATATATGGTACTCTGGAAAATTATGGAGAGTGGTATCAATAGATCCAAGTGATAATTCTGTTAAGTTAGTAACACAGTGGAATATAAGTGCCATTCCCTATGACAATGATAGTAGTGCTTTTGCAGGTAGTTATATGGAAATGTGGTTAAATGATACAACAGTAGATGGTTTTCTTGGTAATTTAAGAGAACCAGAGAAATTTATCAAAATGGATAGTAAATGGAATGCCAGTCAGATGAGTGATGCAAGTAAACCGCCGTCTGAAGAAGGCGGAGGAACAATAGTAGAAGATCCAGTCGGACTATTAAATGTCTATGAATATCAGACAAGTTATATAGGATCATCAGCTGGTAAGGGTTATTTAAATAATGGACTTGTTTGGTGGACATTAACTTCATATGACCAATTTAATATTTGGCGTTGTATTATGTCTGGTACTTTTGATAGATATGAAGGTTATAATATTGCAAATGGAATACGACCATCAATAAATTTAAAACCAGAAATAAAGATAGTATCAGGTAGTGGCACTGAAGAAGATCCTTATAGATTAATGGGAGATAATGACAATAATTTATCAGGAACACTATTAAATAAAAGATATAGTGGAGAATATATAAGTTTTGGAACAGGAGAAAACAATTTATATAGAATAGTAAGTCATGAAACCGAAGGATTAACTAAAATAACTAGTGCAGAGCCATTAAAAGAAAAAAGTGCCTTTAAAACAATATCTTTTGGCGATACACTTTATTATTCAAGTACAAATTCAATAGGAAGTTTTCTAAATGGTGAATATTTAACTAGTGGTAGTTATTTAACAAGTGAACAAGAAAACATGATAGAAGATGATACTACTTGGTATTTGGGAACTGTAGGAAGTATTGCTAGTTATAGATTAGCAAAGTATATAGATATTAATATGAGTAGTTTAACTTCTAATACAACAAGAGCTACAGTAGGATTGTTAAGATTAGGAGAATTAATGGCAGGACAATTTAATCGGTATGAGAATAATGCATTTTATTGGACTTTAACATTACAAACTTCTTCTTCAATTAGAAATGTTAAAAATATTTCTACCAGTTCGGAAAGTAATACAACTAATAAATTTAGTATCAAACCATCTCTAAATCTAAAATCTAACGTCATAATAACTAGTGGTGATGGTACCCTACAAAATCCATTCACTTTAGCTCTTGAATAAATAAAAAGGCAATCAATTATTATATTAGAAAAAATGAGTACTTTATTGTAAAAGTACTTTTTCTTGTGGTATAATTTAAACTAGAAAGAAGGGTTGATAGTTATGAACTTTAAAACACTATTAAAAAATGAACATTTACTATCAATCCTTCATAATGTCTTAATGAATGAAACTACTAAAAATAAAGGATCTAATGCCTCTATTAATGGAGAAGGCTATAGTTATAATAGATATTCTCTATTAATAGCAATGGATATAGTAATTAAATATCAAATTATAATTAATAATGATATTTATAATAATTATTTCTTAAATAAATTAGATACTATTACTAGTAATTATAATAATCATGAAGATTTAATCATTAAATGTAACTCTTTATTAATAGATATTGTCTCTAAAAGATTAAATATAACTACTACTAAAACTGAAGATAAAAAAGAAATACTAAAGTACATTTATGATAAATACATAGTTAATGGTTATTGTTTTCATAGTTTTCCTTCTATCTTTAAAGAAAAAACAGAAGAAGTAGGATTAACACAAGATATAGATATTAAAGAGTTAAATGATTTAAAGAAAATAGACTACATCTTTTCTAATCATAACTATAAAAATATTATATCAAGAGACTTAAAAGAAAAGAGTAGAGCTATATATATAACAGATTCCCCTGCTATGGCTTATTACTATGCTTTTAGAAGCCCAGAATATATGGCTGAGATTACTTCTCTTAGTAAGTATTATAATTATCTTAAAGACTATAATAAAGATGCTTTTTATCTTAAAGACTATCATAAATGTAAAAGTAATTTAGCATCTCTTTGTCAACACGTTAATATGACTACTAAAGAAGAAACAACTGTTCTTAAAACATTTGATAGAAGATGGAAAGCTTTAAATTTATCTGAGTCCCTTCCTTGTATCGCTTTTATAAAAAGAAGTGATTTAGCCAAAGATTCATTACCAAATATTAATGAAATTATAAAAAGTGTTGATACTATAGAATTATCATATTTAGTATCTAAAATAACTGATAGTAAGTATCCAGTTATTAGAAAATATAGTAATATTAGTTCTCTTTATCTATCTGTAATAACAATGCCTAGTTATAGAGAGATTAAGAATAATGAATTTATAATTAAAGATAAGCCTAAAGCAGTAGTAACAACTGTTACTAGAGAAACTTATCAAGAAGAAAAAGTACAAAAAGAAACATTTAACTTTAATTATAAAAATGCTTATAGTTATGGAAATGCCAATGTTATCGCTCTTTTAGGACTTCTTATGATAAGTTTAGGTGCAACGATAACTATAATTTTAAATGTATTAGGAGGTTAACATGAAAGATATAAAAATTGTATTTATGGGTACTCCAGACTTTGCCGTACCAATCTTTAAGGCCCTTGCCGAAAACTACAACGTTGTTGCAGTTGTTACCCAACCAGATAAAAAAGTTGGTAGAAAACAGATATTAACACCAACTCCAATTAAGGAAGCTAGTGCATTATATAATATACCAGTATTACAACCAGTTAAAATAAGAAATGAATATGAGGAAGTATTAAAGTATGAACCTGATATGATAGTAACTTGTGCTTATGGACAAATATTACCTAAAGAGTTACTTGATTATCCTAAATATAAATGTATTAATGTTCATGCTTCACTACTACCTAAACTAAGAGGAGGGGCCCCTATTCATCATGCTATTATGGATGGTTATGATAAAACGGGTATAACTATTATGTACATGGACGTTAAAATGGATGCAGGAGATATTATTAGTCAGACTGAAACTGCTATCACTAAAGATTATACCTTAGGAACACTACATGATAGATTAAGTGAAATGGGTAAAGATTTACTATTAGAAACTCTACCTAATATAATTAGTGGTAATATTAATCCCATTAAACAAGATGAATCTGAAGTTACTTATGGGTATAACATTACTAAAGAAGATGAGAAGATTGACTTTACCAAAACAAACATCCAAGTAGATAACAAAGTTAGAGCCTTAAATCCAACTCCAGGTGCCTATACAACTTTAAATGGTAAAAGAATGAAAGTATATGATGTAAGACTTAGTGATAGATATTATACTAATACTCTTCCTGGAACAATAGTTGGTTTTGAAAAAGATGGTATTAGAGTAGTTACAGGTGATAAAGAAATAATACTAACAGATATCGCTATAGAAGGTAAGAAAAGATGTTTAGTAAAAGATTACTTAAATGGTATAGATAAAAAAGAATTGTTAGGAGTAGTATTAAAGTGAAAGAAAAAAAGAAAAAGGAAGAAAATAAATATATCAAGTTTATTAAAGATTTATATCAAAGTAAAAGAGGAAGAGCCGTACTTTTCTTTATCTTTTATTTTATCTTTTTCTTCGTTTTGATATCTCTAATAAGAACAAATTATAATAGTAATAGAACTGTTGATACACAAAATGATAATAAAGTTAATACTGAATATAAATTAGATGGTATCGAAAGTGGTAATTATCATTTTACAAGAGAAGAAAATATTAACGGTGCAGTAACTAACTTTACAGGAGATAAAAATGATGACAAAATAGAAGGAGTAATGGCTAGTAATAATACCTTTTATAATTACTTTATTTATGATAATATCAATTTAATAAAGACTACTGATAAATACGAAGTAACTAGTGAATTATATCACTTTAATAATATCACTGATGATAACAATATATCTAAATTCTTAGAAAAAGCTTATCTAGTATCTAAAACAGAGTATGAAAGTGGTAATACTTCTTATAATTATGAGATAACTACAAACACTATAGACTCTATTATTAATAATACTAACCTTGACATTGCCGATATTCCTAATAAAATAACCTTAGAGACTAATGAAGAAGATGAAGTGGTTAAAATTACTTATGATTTAACTAGTTATTCTACATATATTAACAATATGCCTACTACAACAACAATCACAGTTAATTATTCTAATTTTGGGGAAATAGAAGATATAGAAATACCAGAAAGTTAAGATAGCTTATACTAAAATAATATTTATAAGGATAAGAAAAATTTGATTTTAATAAAGGATAAAATTTATGAAAAAGAAAAAAAGTATTAAAAAGATAATTATTGGTATTGTAATAGCAGTTGTCATAATTATAGGATTAATATTCTTTACAGCTTTTAAAGAATTACAGGAAGAAGACATATTAAAACAAGAAATAATTAACTACAGTAATAAAGACTTAGCGAAAGATGATTATTCTATAGAAGTTAAAACAACAGGAGATAGAGCCTATGTAGAAGAAGCTGTTAAAAAGTATTATAAGAGTCTATCATACAGTGTTAAAGCGATAAATAGTTATTTAAATGATGAAGAATTAACTAATATATTAACTGTTGAAAGTCTAAGAAATGATAGTCCTAATTACTTAAAAAGTCATACTCTTATAAGTAATACTAAAAGTAAAGTTACTAAAGAGATAGAAAATATTAGTAGTCTATGTGAAGAAGAAACTATTAAGAACTTAATAGATAAAGATAAACTTAATGATAGTGAATATTATTATGATTTTTACTTAGATCTTATGTATACTGAAAAAGATATAGAAATGCTTAATAGTACTAAGGAAGAAATGGAGGCTCTATCTAATAATTTAAATGAATTTTTAGATAAAGTAGATGAAATATTAACATTCTTAGAAACTAATGCTAATTATATAGAATACACTGATACAGATATCTATATTAGTGATGATAATATCTTAAACGAATATAATAATTTAATTGAAGAGTTAACAACTCTTGCTAATAATCTAACCAATACTGAAAGTGATATTTAATCATTTTCTTTTTACTTTTTCATACTTATCAGTTATAATATTAGAAGAAAAGAGAGTGATAATATGTTTGAAAGCTTAGGAGATAGATTACAAAATGCTCTACATAAGATAAAAGGTTATGGTAAAATTACTGAAGATAATATCGGCGATATGATGAAAGAAATACGTCTAGCATTACTAGAAGCAGATGTAAATTATAAAGTAGTTAAAGAGTTTGTTAATAATGTTAAAGAAAAAGCTTTAGGAGAAGAAGTTAGAACCAGTATTAAACCAGGAGATTTATTTGTTAAGATAGTAAGAGATGAATTAACTGAATTATTAGGAGGAGACTCTGCACCACTTAATACAACAGGAAATCCTGCCATTCTTATGTTAGTAGGACTTCAAGGTAGTGGTAAAACTACAACTATAGGAAAACTTTCTAACTATCTTCGTAAGAAAAAGAGTAAGAAACCTTTAATGGTCGCTTGTGATGTTTATCGTCCTGCAGCCATAGACCAGTTAAAACAACTTGGTAAAGAACTTAATATTGAAGTTTATAGTGAAGGTAAAGGAAATCCTGTAGAAATAAGTAAGAATGCTATTAATTATGCTAAAGAAAATGGTTATGACTATGTTTTAATCGATACTGCAGGACGTCTTCAAATAGATGAAGCCTTAATGGATGAATTAGCAAATATTACTGAAGCGGTGTCTCCTGAGGAAACATTACTTGTAATAGATGCTATGATGGGACAAGATGCTATTAATGTTATTACAGGTTTTAACGATAAATTAAAACTAACAGGAGTAATACTTACTAAGTTAGATGGTGATACTAAAGGTGGTGTTGCCTTATCAGTAAGACACTTAACTAATGTACCTATCAAGTTCATCGGTGTAAGTGAAAAACTAGATGGACTAGATTCTTTTGACCCAGAACGTATGGCAGGACGTATTCTTGGTATGGGTGATATCGTATCCCTTGTTGAACAAGCAGAAGCTGCCATTGATGAGAAGGAAGCTGAAAAGACTGCTAAAAGAATGCAACAAGGTAAGTTTGATCTTGAAGACTTTTTAAGTACATTAAAACAAATAAAGAAATTAGGACCTCTTGAAAATATCATAAAATTAATACCAGGTGCTAAAAAAATGGGATTAACTAATGTAAATATCCCACCTAAACAAATGGCTCATATAGAAGCAATAATATTATCTATGACTAAAGAAGAAAGAAGAAATCCTTCTATTATTAAAGCATCACGTAAAACAAGAATCGCTAAAGGTTGTGGATTATCAGTATCAGAAGTAAATAAACTATTAACCCAATTTGAAAGTATGAAAAAAATGATGAAACAAATGAAAAATGGTAATTTTAAAATGCCATTTTAGGCAAATAATTTATACACAAATTTCCTAACTGAATATCTTAATACTAGAGGAGGAAAGTGTATGTTATTTAATAATCAAGATATTGATATGACATCTACTATCGATGGCAATAACAATGTTGTTGACCAAGATATGAATATTGATATCAATATGAATAGTAATACTATGGGTATGGGACAAAATATGGGAATGATGACTACTAACTCTCCAATTATGGAACCAGTACAACAACGTCAAATAAATAGAACCTTCGTTCATCAAGTACCTCATGTATGTCCAATCCATACAAGAATAGTTAATCATCACATTTTCAAACATACTTATTGCCCTAGATATACTTGTTGTGAAGAAAATGTATGCTGCAATATCGACCAAGGTTCATGTTGTAACTTCCGTTAAAAGCCAAGATAACCATCTTGGTTTTTTACATAGAAAAATATCTAATTATGTCACAAATCTTGCAAAAAGTTCTCTATAATTATAGTATATAATAAAGGAGGAATATTATGTGTACCGCTGTAACATACAAAACAAAAGACTTTTATTTTGGACGTACTTTAGATTATGAAATCTCTTATAATGAAGAAGTAGTTATCACTCCAAGAAATTATCCATTTCATTTCAAAGAAAAAGGTGATATAAATAATCATTATGCTATTATAGGAATGGCTACTGTTATTGGAAACTATCCATTATATTATGATGCCATTAATGAAAAAGGACTAGGAATAGCAGGCTTAAACTTTGTAGGTAATACCGTATATAATGATAAAATTATTGGAAAAGATAATATCACTCAGTTTGAATTCATCCCTTGGATTTTAAGTAGATGTAGTAGTGTTAAAGAAGCGAAAGAGTTAATTAAAAATATGAATTTTTTAAATGTTCCTTTTAGTAAAGATTTACCACTAGCAGAACTACACTGGCTTATATCAGATGATAAAGAATCAATAACTGTAGAATCAGTAAAAGAAGGAATTAAGATATATGAAAATAAAGTAGGAGTCTTAACAAATAATCCTACCTTTGATAAGCAAATGTTCGCTCTAAACAATTATATGCACCTATCTAATAGAGAACCAGAATGTAAATTTAGTAAAGATTTTGAATTAAAAAGATATAGTAGAGGAATGGGTGCAATAGGACTTCCCGGAGACTTATCAAGTCAATCTAGATTTATAAGAGCATCCTTTGTAAAACTTAATTCCATCTCTAAAGACACAGAAAAAGAAAGTGTCAGTCAATTTTTTCATATCTTAAACTCTGTTGATCAACAAAGAGGTTGTTGTGAAATAGAAAATGGAAAATATGAGATAACTCTTTACACCTCATGTTGTAATACAAATAAAGGTATTTATTACTATACTACTTATGATAATCATCAAATTACAGCAGTTGACATGTATAAAGAAAATTTAGATAGTAAAGATTTTATTTCATATCCATTAATAAAAGAAGAACAAATAAGATTACAAAACTAATTAATCGAGATAACACTATTGCCTTTTACATGTCACAAAGTGTCTAATTGTGTCATAATGCTTGTAAAATATTCTTTATAATTATAAGATAATAATAAGGAGTGTGATACAAGTGATATATCCATCTATTGATAAACTACTAAATATTGTAAATTCTAAATATGAATTAGTTCATATTGCAGCAAGACGTAGTAAAGAGATGACTAAAGATGAACACTATCAACTAGCTCTTAACCAATATAAATGTAGTAAAAATATAGGTAGAGCTTTAGAAGAGATTTTAGAGGGTAAATTAAAGGTAGTTGAAAAAAATAAGTAGGCACATATCATTAGGATATGTGTTTTATCTTATTTAAATAATTAGTTTAATATGCTACAATAACTAGCAAGAAGGTGATTATATATGTTAAAAGACCTGTGTTTTGAAATAATTGAAACTTGTCCTAACAACTGTCTTTTTTGTTCGTCTTGTTCTTCTATTAATAAACAAAAGATAATAGAATATAAAAAGTTTAAAGAAGTAATAGATTATTTTATGAGTATGGGAGGAATAGAAGAAATATCTTTATCTGGAGGAGAACCCTTATTACACCCTGAATTATTAAGAATGATTAGATATTGTAAATTAAATAATATTAAAACAGTATTATTTACTAGTGGCATAAAGAAACGTTTTAAAATGTCAGAATCTGATAGGGAACAGTTAGAATTTAATTTAAGAAAATCATATAAATCATATCTTAGTGAAGGCATGCCTAAAGATGAATATGAAAAGTTAATAAGTAAACAAATGTCAATATATTTGAGTTATGATGAAAAAAAGTATGACCATCTTTCCACTTATGATTGTAAACTATTAAAAGAGAATGGTTTAGATAAAATTGTTTTTGATTTTGAGGCTTGGGATAGAAATATCTATGATAAGATTATGGGTACTAAAGATTTATTTGATTTAGTTACTCTTTCAATGATAAAAGCGAAAAGTTCTGGACTAAATACAGATGCTCATTTTATTCCTACTAAAATTAATTATAAAGAATTAGAAGATATTATTGAAATGTTAAATGTAGCAGAATTTGATGAATTAAGTATTTTAAACTTTGTTCCTCAAGGAAGAGGAAAAATTAATGAAGATTTACTTTCTTTATCAGAAAATGAATTTAAGGAATTTATTGAAATATTTAATAGATGTAAAGATAAATTTAAAGGTAATTTAAGAGTAGGAATTCATTTACAAGGAGAAGATACCCATAAATGTACAGCAGGGTTAAGTAAACTAGTTATTAAATATGTTTTACCATGTGCAGCTTTTAAAGAATATGATTTAAAGACACTTAATAGTATTGGTATAAAGACACCAAATATTTATGAGAATTTAGAAGAAGTAGAACTACATAGTGGTACTAGAAAAAGACCTTTATGTAAACAGTTATATCATTTTAATAAAGTAATTAAATGAGGAGGTACTAATGAAAATAGAAAAGTTTAAGAAAAGACCTAATGGTTTATATACTATTTATTTAGATAATTTTAACTCTTATGATTTTTATGAAGAGATAATATTAAAATATGAACTTTTAATAACAAAGACTATAGAAGAAGATGATCTTAATAAGATAATTGAAGATAATAAAAACTATGAGAGTTATTATGATACTTTAAAGACTTTAAAAAGAACTATTAAAACTAAAGAAGAGATAAGAAAAAAACTAACAGAAAAAAAGTATAGTAAGGAAAGTATAGACTTTGCTATCACTACTTTAGAAAAACAAAGTTATATTAATGATAAAAACTATGCTAAAAGTTATGTTCATAATAGTATTATTACAACTAATAAAGGCCCTAAAAAAATAGCTTTAGAGTTAGATAAAAAGGGAGTAGAGCCTAATGATTATAATGAAGCTTTAGAAGAGTATACTGTTTCTCTAGAAAAAGAAAAAATAGAGAAGTTAATCTCCAAAAAAATAAAATCTAATCATAATAAAAGTGCTAAAGTTTTAAAACAGAAATTACAAGTAGATTTAATTAATAATGGCTTTTCTAAAGATATAATAAAAGAAGTATTAAACTCTACTGATATAGAAGAAAATAATGATATTGCCAAAAAAGAATATCAAAAATATTATAACAAATTAAGTAAAAAATACTCTGGTAAAGAACTAGAGTATAAACTTAAACAAAAAATGTATAGCTTAGGCTTTAATATACCAAAAGAATAAAGGAGATAAGTTCATTACCTCCTTTATTTATGTGTATGCTTTTTCTCTTCTGTATTAGAATAATTATTTTTAACCTCTTCTATGTAATTTTTACCTAAAAATAAGAACTTTCTTCCTATAGCAAGTAAATCTTCAGTTTCTACACCATAAGCTTTTAAAGCAGCGATAAACAAAGGAGCAGGCCAAGGATATTCATCTTGTTTAAATATTAATCTTTCAAATTCAAAACGATTAGTTATATGTTTAAATTCATAGTTTTGATACTTTACTAATAAATTAAGTTCTTGTATTTGAAAAAGATCAAATAAATCACTGACATTACCTTTACCATTTTCTATAAGATGATTATGCAAAACATCACTAGCCTTAATTACATGATCATTATCTTCAATTCCATATCTGTCATTAACAGTACGAATTATAGCTTTAGTACCAGTAACCATTCTATCACATTTAGTCCAAGCATAAAGCATTTCTAATGACTCATTTCCTTGAATCGCTTCTTCTACTTTTTTATTACGCAATATCTTTTTTGTAGCATCATCGCATGGCTTTTGAGCTTTCACAAATTCATCTTCTATTTCCTTCTTTATATTATCTCTCCAAGCAAAGAAATCTTCAGTAGTCTTAATATCAGGAAATTTACTAAAATCTTTTTCTACTTGTTCATAAATAGGTATTAATCTTTCCTTAGTTTCTAGAGTTATATCTTTTCTCATTATTTCATCCCTTTCGTCTCTTGTGTCGCATATTATATCACAAAGTATCTATTTTGTCAAAAAAGAGAAGTAACCTAAAAATGTGTACTTCTCTTAACTATTAAATTTGATTACTATTAACTAGCAGTAGTACTACTATTAACACTATCTATTAATTGTTGCATTAACTCATCATAATCTTTCTTTAAGCTATCATCGTTAAACTTAATACCAGCCTCTTCTCTAATCTCTATTAAAGCATTATATCTAAGTGCTGCATCTTCATTTAACTTTTCTTCTGCTAAAGTCTCTATTATATCATTTTTAACCTTATTTAGTTTAGGTTTCTTCTTTTGATCTAACTTAAGAATAATATGATAACCAAAACTAGATTGAACAGGCTCTTCTGTATATTTACCTTCTTCAAGATCAATTGATGCATTTAAGAAAGCTTCATCCATATTATCATCTTTATTAAAGTAATCAATTAAACCACCATCACTAGCACTACCAGTATCATCAGAATATTCTTTAGCAAGCTCTTCAAAGTCAGCACCATCATCTAACTTTTTAATTAAATCTTCTGCTTCTTTCTTAGCTTTCTCTTCAGCTTCAGTCTGTTCTTCAGTAGACATATCATCAGTAGTTTCAGGACTAATCAATATATGTCTAACTTTAATATCACCAATAACTTCATCATCATAATATTTCTCTATCTCATCATCAGTAATACTGTCTTGAACATGCTCTTCAATCGCTAGATTTCTCTTATATTCAAGTGATAACATATCTCTTAATTCATCTTCATCTTCAACACCTAAATATTGAGTAATAGCAGCATTAAATGCATCTTCGTCATTACTGTATTGACTCTTCATTTGCTCAATTTGAGCATCAATAGTCTCTTCTTCAGTTTCATCAGTCTTATACTTTTCCTCAAATAATTGACGATCAATCATATCAACAAGTAATGCAATACCATACTTATCTCTTAAACTTTCATATAACTGATCTGCTGTAATCTTTCCTTCATCAGTTTTAACAACTGTATTATTATCTTTAAGTTCAGCATTATTACCACAACCAGTAACAAGTAAGCATATTGCAAGAGCACTTGCGGTCACTTTAACTATTTTTTTCATTTAATTTCCTCCCATAATAAAGTCAAGTATTTTCTACAAAAAATTTAACTTTATTTTCTATTTTTTTATTTTAAAGTTTAAATTGTATTAAACTTTATACATATTTTTTGAATTAGGGTACACTGAAAACAACTAACCATACTTTTTAATTAGAACGT
>CAMMQC010000005.1 GCA_946498975.1 uncultured Mycoplasmatota bacterium | reverse complement strand
GTTTGTGCTCTTTTTAATTTAGATATTGCCTAAATTTAGTTTCCGAACAACTCTAATAATATTATTTCTTAATAATCATTTAAAATATTTTTAATTTGATTGATTTGTTTAATAATCAAATTAGAATAATCACGATATCCAAGAAAATCCATTTGTCGTTTTAATAACGATAAATTTTCAATTATTTTTAATAGTTGTACTCTTTCTTCTTCTAAATTGCTTTTAGTTCCATCATCATTTGCATAATCGTTAATTAATTTTCTAATAAAGTCAGACTGTGATAGTCTGGCTTTATTAGATTTTTCTACTAGCATTTGTTTTTCATCTTCATTTAAAAATACATTAATTTTAATATTTCTTTTTCTCATAATCAATTTTATCCTTTCAAAGTAAGGGTATGGGAATTTCCCATAATAGAATTTGTACGGGAGTACAAATTCAGTGCTGGCTAGTACAAATATTATAGTTTGTACTCACACATTTTTATTATAAATTAGTTCATTTAAAATAATTTCTTCTGCAATAATTTTATAGTTATTCATTAATTTTACCCATTCTAATTGATTAATCTCTTTACTTTTTTCAGATAGTAATTTGTCTGATTTTTTAAATTGTTCCATCAGATTATTTAATCTATTTTCACATTCATTACTAACTGAAACAAGATAATCGGTTAGTTCATTTTTCATTAACAGAGTTGTATAAAGTGCTTTGCTATTCTTTTTCAGATAGTGCAATTTTAGTAATCCATATTTGTTAATTCTTTTATATTTTTGATTTTTAATAGTTAAATTAGGGAATAAATAATCTCCAACTTTTGTATAAGTTAATTTCATTTGCATCTCTCCATTTCTTTATTTAATTTGCTATTTCCATTTTAGTTTTAGGTACTAATATTAAAATATCTTTTAGTTTATTTTCATCAACATATGGACGACTAATAATGCCATCTATATATAAATGTTCTTTGGATTTTGATATAAAATCTTCTAAAAATTCATTAGAATATTTATTATTTTTCATTTTTGTAACTGATAAAATATCGTAATCTTGTTCTATTATTTTTAGTTTTTCTTCGTTGATTTCTTCTTGATATTTAATTCCAATATTGTTATCTGTCATTATTTTATTAAGATATTTTAAATACTCTTTACTGCTTTTTGTTATAAATTCATCTGTGAATTTTATATCTTTAATTTCAATATTATAATTTTTATCTCTAGTAATTTCTATTTGTGATACAAGTCTATGAATCATATCTCTTTTGACTTCTCGTGATAGTAAATCATATAGAAAAGTAAAGCCGATATTTTTAATACTGGTAAAAATTAAAGTTTCATTTTCTTCTATACAATCTAGTTTTTTTATGAGTTCTACTGTATATTCTTGTGATGAGTTGTCTGGATCAAGACTAATTTTCTTTTTGTTTAATTTATCAATTTCTTTTTTAATAACATCGTTTTTATAATTAATAGTTTCTACATCTAGGTTAGAACTTAAATACAAATCTACTAATTTTTTTTCTTGTAATTTTAACTTTTTAATAGCCTTTTCTACTTCTTTTTCATCATTATTTTTAGTAGAATTACAAGTAATAATTTCATTATCCATAGAAAGAATAAAGATAGTTAATTCTTCTAGTATTCGTTTTAATTTACTTTCGATTTTTTCAGTATTATAATGAAGTCCAAAACCTTTACAATTATGATTTTTACATCTTAAATGATAATATACTTTTAATTTACCATTGGGATATTTAAAGGATTCAGATGAACTCATAATATTGCCACATATAGGGCATTTTACTAATCCTGAAAATAAATGAATATATTCGCCGTAGTTAGAATGCTTATTTTTAACTAATACATTTCTAGTAGCATTCCAAGTAGTTTCATCTATAATTGGTTCACAATAATTTTCAACTCTTAAAATATCTTGTGATTTTCGTTTATATTTTCCATATTCAAATATACCAATATAAATAGAATTAGTTAATATTTTATAAACTCTATCAGATGCCCACTTGCCTTGTTTTAAATAAGCGTTATTATCTTTCATAATAGTAGCAATATTCCTTGTTGAATTGCCTTGTTTGCATAGTTCAAATATCTCTTTAACAACTTGTGCTTCAATAGGTTCTATTTCTAAATGGCCAGTTTCTTTATTTCTAATATAGCCATAAGGTGCTTTACTAGGATGTATTTTTTCTAATGCCATTTCTTCCATAGCACGTTTCGTTCTTGCTCCAATTTCTTTTCTTTCACGTTGACCAAAGACTAAATTCATACCAAAAATCATTTCACCATTAGCAGTGGATACATCATAAGGTTCTAAAATAAGTTCTATTTTAACATCGTGTTCTTCACAATAATTAAGTAACCAAAAGCCATCATAATTATTTCTTGTAAGTCTATCTACCTTAATAGCAATTAACTTATCAATTTTTTTAGATTTAATATCAGCAAGTAACCTCTGCATTTCTGGTCGCATTAAATCTTTACCAGAATGACCTGCGTCATTATATACATCTACAATACTATAATCATTTTTCTCACAATATTCTTTGATCATACGAAGTTGGGAATCAATAGAATAACCATTATCTCTTTGGTCATCTGTACTAACTCTTACATAAATACCACATCTCATAAAATATCATCTCCTCACTTGTTTCCTAACTAAAAAGCAAAATAACAAACACTAATTGAAATTTTTTAATATTTCTTATTAGTTTCCTCATTAATAAATGAAAATTATAGTCTAAACTTTAATTTTATTTAAAATTTGTTTAATTTCTTTGAGATTGTATTTTTGATTATACTCTTTAGTATAAAATGGTTTGTTAGATATTTCATTTACTTTGTATTCTAGTATTGTAAGAGTAATAGGATATGTAATCAGATATTCAGTGGGTTCTATAACTTGTAAATTGGTGTGTAGTAGATTTTTAACCTTACCGTTTTTAATTTTGTATTTATAATCTTTAATTGTTTCAAGTATTTCCGTATTCGGCTTTAAAGTCTGAATGGTCTTAAATTCAAGCATAAAAAATGTCCTCCTTCCTAGAAAGAGAACATTATAGTTTCATATATAAAATAAAAACTTACAAACTTTTACAGTCCGTAAGTTGTATTCAAATGGAGCGGATGAGGGAAATCGAATCCCCGTCACAGCCTTGGCAAGGCCATATTCTAACCACTAAACTACATCCGCAAAACAGATACATATATATTGTATCATAAATTCTAAAAGAGGCAAGTGCTTTTTATGTTACAAATTAAAGCTTTCTTTATTTTTTAGATATTCTTTATAACTAATTAGATTTTTATAGTAATCTAGTGGATTATCTATATCTAATTCTATTAATATAGAATATGCTATAGAACTATTAATTTTAAAGAAACAAGCATCATCTTTTAATAGTTCTTCTATTAATCTATATTTCTTTAAGTTCTCTAACTCTTCTATAGTATTTGCATCTGCTAAGACTTTTAGTTTATTTTCTACTATTTCCCTTAAATAATTCATAGACTTCCTCCTTTATTACTAAGTACATCTATATCAATATTCATAGAGTCTTCTATAGCTTTACGAGCTTTTCTTTTGGTTAAATATTCTAAGGAACCATCTCTATAGATAAAGTTATATCCCTCTAAAGTAGGTATACCCATTGTATAATCATGTTTATGAATTCTTTCTTCATTAGGATTATAGTTAATTACTTCGCTATTTTTGTATTCATCTTCTCTTTTACCCTTCTCTTTTATTTGAATATAAGCTAGGTGTTGTTGTTGGTCCTTAGTAAATAATACTTTTATTAAGGTATTTATATAAGAGATAGCAGAAACACCTCCTAAATCTTCTTCTAATAGTAAATTATTAATTAAAGAGAAATTATCTGTAACTTCATCTGTTATCTCTGGTATATTACGTATTTTAAAAGTTTTACAATTAGTAAGATTTCTAATAATTGCATTAGTTCTATCTTCAAAGTTAACATAGTCTATTTCTGTTGATTTATCTAAATCAAGACCTAAATCATAAACATTAACTTTCTTAGCACCTACTTCTTCATCACTGATTAAGGCATTAAATCCATTTGGTCTTAGCCCTAACTTACTTCTTGTTAAATCATCCATTTTATAATTATCATTTTTACCTTTATTTATTATAGTAGCATCAGCATTAAAAATATATCCTTCTTCTTTAAGATAAACACTGTAATGAACTCCACTTTTATTAATTACACAGGGAATATTGTGTTTATTTAAAAAGAAAGCATAAAGCTCTGCCCAGTTTTTACATACTACTTGATTGTCTGTTAAATTAATAGTATTTATAGGCTTTTCATAAATTCTTTTTAAGAAGTCCAAACTTAAATCTTGTCCAAAAGCTTCAAACTTTTCTGAGAATTCTACAACTTCATTTAAGTTATTATATAGTTTTAAAGCAATAGAAAGATTATTAGAGCCTAGTGGTAAATCCTTCTCTACTCTTTTTATAAACTTTTTACCTGGTTTAACATCTGAAACAAATGGCTTTCCAAATGTTTCTAAAGGTCTATCATATCCATAAGGTGTCATGTTATCACTCCTTATTATCATTATACAATTTAACTTAGTATTTGACAAATAGAAAGATATATGAGAGAATATATTTGCAATTGATACATACAATGTATTAGATGGGTCTATAGCCAAGTGGTAAGGCGTGGGACTGCAACTCCCTGATCGTTGGTTCAAATCCGACTAGGCCCTCCAATTAGAAATTAAAGGAAATCTAGTGATAGACTTCCTTTTTATTATATAATCGTTATGGAGGACTAAATAATGGCAAGAAAAGATATAAGAGATATATTTAGAATTAATCTAAGATACTATAGAATTAAAAATAAAATGACACAGGAAGATTTAGCTGTAAAGTCTGATTTAACTGATAAATATATATCTGATTTAGAAAGAGGAATATTCTCACCAAGTTTAGAAAAATTAGATATGTTAGCAGAAGCTCTTAATATTGATACATATTTATTATTAAAAGATGACAATGCTCACGAAAACATACCAAATCGTTTAGATAAAGTAACAGGCAGTAGGAAATCAAAGAGAAAGTATTAAACTATTTTGGCAGGGTGTGGTACTGCAACACTCTAAGTAGTAGTTTTAATATAATAAAAAGAAAGCTAGATAGACTTCCTTTTATTATAGTTCTTTATTTTTATATATTCTAACTGAGATGTAATAGGATATAGACATTACTATGCTTGTTAAAATTATTAATAGTAAAGTAATCATACCTAAACTTAAGTTATTTAGACTATTTAATAGATTCATTAGCTCTTTGTTGTTAAATATATCTAAACTAGTAATCATTCCTATTAGTAAAGCAAGTATTACTATACAAAGGAATAACATTATTCTTCCCTTACTAGAACCAAATTTATAATAAAATGGGATTAGTAAGGATATTACTAGACATATACCAAAGGCTACTCCTATTATGCTTGCAAAAAGGGATTCAAAGGTAGTATTTTCTATAAAGTTTGGAATGATGAGAGATGAAAGTATTCCTACTATTAAAACAATAAGTGATGTAGCATTAAATAATATATATTTAGATTTAACTATTTCTTTTCTACTAAGAGGTAAGCTGTTACAATAAGAGTCCCATTTATTAAATTCATCATAATTAAAAGTAGTTATAAGAATCATTATCATATAAAATGGTACTAAGAAAAGAATGAATGTTGCATCTTCATTGATAATTGAAAAGATAACAAAGAAAGCTAATACTAATAATAATGTTTTCATTTGATTTTTTATAACACATAAATCTTTAATAATTAAACCTTTCATTATTTTTCTCCTTTCACTATTAATAACATAATATCTTCTAATGTTGCTTTATCAACGACTATGTCAGAGTTATTTTTCTTAACTTTTTTTCTATCGTTAACTAATACTTCATAGTTATATTTATTTTTACGATAAGATATTATATCTGCTTTAGAAATTTTCTTAAAATCACTATTATTACATTTAACTATTCCATAATTATCTAAGATATCATCTTTTTCTTTATCAAAGACTAATTTACCATTATCTATAAAGATTATATAGTCAGCGATAGATTCAATATCACTGGTTATATGGGATGAGAATAAAATACTGTTTTCACCATTTTCAATAAAGTCTAAAAATATATCTAATATTTCTTTTCTAACAACTGGATCTAATCCACTAGTTGGTTCATCTAATATTAAGAGTTTAGGATGATGAGATAGTGCGGTTATTATTTCTAGTTTCTTTTTCATTCCTTTAGATAAGTTTTTTATTAACATATTTTCATTTAAAGAAAAATCTTTTAGGTATTTAAAAAACAATTTTTCATCCCAAGATTTATAGATATTTTTCATAACAGGGTTAACATCTTTTACTTTAATAACTTCTGGAAAGAATGAATCATCTAAGACCACACCAATATCTTCTTTTACTTTACTATTTAATATTTTATTAAATAGTAAGATATCTCCTTTATCTTTTTTTATTAAACCTAATAATAGTTTAATTAGTGTTGTCTTCCCTGCTCCATTTTCTCCTATTAGACCAATGATACTTCCTTTTTTTATTTCAAGAGTAATATTATCTAGTTTAAAGTTATCATAGGTTTTAGTTAAATTATTAACTTTAATTATATTATCCATTATTATCCTCCTTCAAAGCATTAAGTATCTCTAAGACTTCATCATAACTAATATGATAAGTATTAGCGATAGTTAAAGCTTCTTCTAAGTTTTCTTCTATTTTCTTTAATATTTCTTCTTTTAAATAGTTCTCACTTTTATTTTTTACAAAGTAGCCCTTAGTAGCGACTGCTTCAATAAAACCATCTTTTTCTAATTCTTCATAAGCTCTTTTAGTTGTAATGTTACTGATTCGAAGATCTTTAGCAAGTGTTCTAATAGAAGGTAAGGCCTCTCCTCCTACTAAGTTACCATTAAGTATTTCTCTTTTAATATTATCAACTATCTGTTGGTATATTGGTATATCACTACTATTACTGATAATTATCTGCATTTAACCACCTCTTTGTATATATACAGTATATACAGTTATTATATGTTTGTCAATATAAAAAGATACTATTTTGTTTTAACAGTATCTTTAACATAAATTTCTATAATATATTTTAAGTCTTCTATCGCTTTATCAATATTAAATCTTCCATTACCAACTGGATAATAGACTGGAAATACTTTATAAGTATTACTACCTATTTCTTTTTCAAAGTATTGTTTTCTACACTCACCTACTGATATTTTTTTATTTAAAATAATTGATGATACTTGATTACCAAAAGTAATTATTATTTTAGGTTTAACGATATCTATTTCTTGTTCTAAAAGTCCAAGATAACTTCTTAAGACTTCATCTTTTAGGGGTCTTGCATCTACTTGTGTGCATTTACCTAAATTTGTTATAAAGTAGTTATTTCTTTTAACCTCGTTATAGACTTTGATAGCAAAGTCATAGTCCCAGTCTTTAGGTTTCTTTTCGTTTATCTCATCAAAAAGACTTTTATCGAAAAGATTAATAGCAGTAAATAGTTTCCAAATGTTCTTAGTACCAAGCCAAGGAGCCTTTATACCTTTCCAAGTTTTAGGACTTGCAATGTTTCTTCCTGTTGGATTCATAAAAACAAATAGAATATCTGGATTATTAGATTCTCCCCCATTATAGATAGAATCTAAGGTTTTATCACCATACTCATTTTGTAATTTGTCATATTCTTTATATAAATTTTTAAACTTCTCTTCCATAAGGTTAACCTTTCTATTTTTATACTTACATTATATCATTTAATACATTAATTTTTATTGTTAATAATCCTGCTAGCTAGTCTTAATATTTTACTTTTAATAAAATTAGTCTTAGTTTCTTCTTTAGGTTTATGATAGCTTTCTAACACTCTATTGTTTTTTTCTGTTGTTTCTTCATATGGACTATATAAATTTTCATCAAATTCATCATCTCTTAGAGAAAACATGTCATTAGTTGGATAGATAAACCCAGAGTTTCCATATTTAAATTCTAAAGTACATCTCCACTTCCATATACAAGAACTATTTGATGTTCTGTATAAGCATCTATTAAAGAAGTCTTGTAAATGCTCATCTTGATTATTCTTGTAACTTTTACACATATTCATATATTTATGGACTTCTTCACTATATTTTTGATATTCTTTATCGTCTCTAGCTTCACTTTCTGGTGTTGGTCCTTCAATATTTTTTCTTTCTTCAATAAATTTATATATGTCTGTATTTTTTATTGTATCAGATGATATTATTCTAACATCATCAATAGAAAAAATATCATCATATGTATTAATATCTGTTATAAAACCAAAACTAGTATCAATTACTGTTTTAATATCATCATTATTAATAACTAAAAAAGTATGTTCATATTCATCTATTTTATTTGAACTTTTTTCATTATAATGTGCAGTATAATTTCTCAAATTACAAGTATAAATCTCAAATTCTTTAAAACAGAGGCTTAAGGCTATAGCACAAGCATGACATCTTCCTTTTGACATTTCTGATTTTAATAATTCTTTAATCGGAATACCTAAGAAATAGTAATCCGGTAAATTATTAAGAAAACTAGCATTATATTTAGCTCTTTGTATTTCATAAGGTCTATGCCAATCATCATTTATTAAACCAGTCCACCAACCTGCTCCTCTTTTATACATTAAATAATCATAGTATACAATCTTATCATTTTCTTGAGCATTTAATTTTTTTACCTCATATATACTCATTATAAATCCCCCTTAAGTTGGTATCTATAATATCACAATATTCTTTAGAAAACAAGTATACTAGTATGTCAGTGGTTAAACTTTAGTATAGATTTTATTCTTTTCTTCTTCATTACACTTAATTAAATATTCTTTATATAAATCAGTTGGAATAACTTCTTGAGGAATTTTTATCTCTTTAATTTTTTGAAACATTTCTTTCATTTTTTCTATGTCTACTTTATTTTTTGCATTTTGCATTTTAGATGCTCTGAAATCACATCTTAAATCTAAGTGTTCATACGAAAATTGATCTTTTGCATCAAAACCAAATTGTCCTTTTTCATTTACAAAATCAATATGAAAATAAATCCAAGCATTATCTACTTTTGATATATAATCTATTTTTTTAGATAAATTTAATGCTTGTTCATTTTCCATATAAAAATCAAGTAGTTCTTCTATATTGCCATCATATTTTTTAATATCATATAATTCCAAAAAGTCATAATCTTCCATTTTCCTAACATTAAAATTACTTACAAAGAAGTCTTCATCAAAGTTATTTTCAAACTGTTCTTCTGTTATATTTTCTTTCCTTTCTATATCAATAATTATATATCTATAGATAGGTAATTTTAAAATTAAGTAATTCTTATCATTATGATTTAATAACTTAATATCTTCTATAACGCTATATTCATCAAAATTTTCAATATTATTTTCACACAAATTATGTAGTTCATTCCAAACTTCAGGGATAAATGACAACTTATCTACTAATTCAGTCAATTTAACTCCTTCTTCTACTTTAAAATATTTAGTAAATATTTTTTCTCTTAAACTTTCCTTATTAGTATTATTTTGCATATTCTCACTTCTTTCCAAGTAAATTTATTCTAACATAAAAGAAGCCTATTTCCTAGACTTCTCATCCTTTTTATAATAATATTGTCATATAAACTGGTAAATATACAATGTCATCTTCTTCTTTATAATCACTTGTATGAATTATATAAGGTGTGGCTAGATAATTTGCATACTTTTTTCTAAATTTATTTAATGAAACTAAAGTATAGTTTTTACCAGATTTAACTTCAATTGGGGAAATATTATGTTTATTAGTAATTTTTGATTTTGAAATTAAGAAATCAATTTCCATCCTATCATTACTATTTTCTCTAGAACTATTGGAATAAAAATATAGTTTGTGTCCATTAGAAACTAACATCTGACCGACTATATTTTCTAGTATCATTCCACCATTATATTCTAATTTATCAAATAATATCTTTTTATAAATTTCTTCTTCTACAATGCTTTTTTCATCAAAAGCCTTTGAAATTAAAAGTCCAGTATCTGACATATAGCATTTATAAAAACTATTATCTAAATTTAGAGAAAGTCCTATACTTGGTTCTGTAGTATTAAATGCTTGATTAACAATCATGGCATCATCTAACCACATAAAAGCATCCTCATAATCTCTTGTTTTAGCATCCTTATCTAAAGATGTGATTCTAAACTTTTTTTCATGCTTTTGAAGTTGTGATGGTATTTCATCAAATATACTTCTTACTTTTAAACTATACTTGCCAGAATGTTTAATTATATCTTCACGATATAAGTCTAAAATATTTCTTTTTATCTGATCTACTTTATTAAAATCTTTAGTATTAACATACTCTAAAACTGCTTGTGGCATTCCACCAACTATCATATATTGTCTAAAATAATCCATTGCTTTTCTATGAAAAATATTACCGAGAGGTTTCCTTTCATTAAAACTTTTTTCTATTAATTCCATTAAGCCGTGATTATCTAAAGCCCATAAAAACTCTTCAAAGTCCATAGGATACATTTTTAAATGTTGTTCTTCTGAAGGAATTAAAATATCTTTAACATTTTCATTTATTGAAACTAGAGATCCTGTTTCAATATAATCATACCTACCATCAGCGACTAAGTATTTAATTGCAGACCTTGCTCTTGGATATAGTTGTACTTCATCAAAAATAATTAAACTTTCTCTTTCATATAATTTTACATTATAGTAATTAGATAAATATAAAAATAAATTATCTAAGTCATCCAAATATAAATCAAATAAATTTTTAATTTCAAGTGGTGCTCTATTAAAGTCTATCATAATATAATTTTTATAATTGTTTTTAGCAAACTCTTCTACTATGTAACTTTTTCCAACACGTCTTGCTCCATCTATAAGAAGAGCTGTTTTTCCATTAGAATCTTCTTTCCATTGAACTAACTTATTATAAATTTTTCTTTGCATAAAGATACCTCCATAATTACATTATACACGAAATCAAGTTTTTTTCAACTTTATTTTTACACGAAATCAAGATTTTTTAAAACTAGATTTTACACCAAATCAAGATTTTTAGTCTATTTTAAGTAAAAAGAAGCCTATTTCCTAGACTTCTCATATTTCTTCATAAACTTTTTATATAGTTCATCACATTTACTAGCATCCATCTCAGGTGTATCTTTTAATGGATTAGGAATATTAAGTTTTTGATATTTTTCAAAACCTAAGTGATGAAATGGTAGAAATTCTATTTTTTCAATATTTTTTATTTTCTTTAAATATTCTACTAAACCATCTAAATATTCATCATTATCCATAATACCTGGAACTATTACTTGTCTAATCCAAACTGGTTTACCACTCTTATTTAACTCTTCGATAAATTTTTCTGACTCTTCTATATCTCTTCCTGTTAAGTCTTTATAACCTTCTTTGGTAACGTGTTTAATATCTAAAATAACAAGATCTATTAACTCTAATATTTCTTTATATTTGCAGGTACCAACACCTGCAGTATCTAAGGCAATGTGGATACCTTCTTTTTTTAGTTTCTTACAGATATCTAATAAGAAATTAATTTGTAAAAGAGGTTCTCCTCCAGAGAAAGTTACACCACCATTATTTCTTTTAAAGTATGGTTTGTTACGAAGAATTTTTTTAACTAATTCATCAGTATCATAGTTTACTTCATTCATTGCCCAAGTTTCTGGGTTATGACAGTATTTACATCTTAGAGTACAACCATCTAAAAATACTACGGTTCTAATTCCTGGTCCATCAACAAGGCCAAAGGTTTCAATTGAGTCAACGCTTGCTTTCATTTACATCTTCTCGTGGAAAGTTCTTGAAATAACTTCTTCTTGTTGTTTTCTAGTTAAACGATTAAATCTAACAGCATAACCTGATACTCTGATAGTTAATAATGGATATTTATCTGGATTATTCATAGCATCTATTAACATTTCTCTTTGTAAAACATTAACGTTTAAGTGATGTGCTCCTTGTACGAAGTAACCATCAAGTAGACTTACTAAGTTATCAATTTGTTCATCTTTATTATGTCCTAGGGATGATGGAACAATTGAGAATGTATTAGAAATACCATCACGACAACAATCTGCATAGTTAAGTTTTGCAACTGAGTTAAGGGATGCAATGGCTCCACTTGCATCTCTTCCATGCATTGGATTTGCTCCTGGTGCGAATGGTTCTCCTGCCTTACGTCCATCTGGAGTAGAACCTGTTTTACTACCATAAACTACGTTTGATGTTATTGTTAATACTGATAATGTTGGTGTAGCGTTACGATAACATTTATGTTTAGATAATTCTTTATACATCTTATCAAGTATTTCTTTAGCAATATTATCTACTCTATCATCATCATTACCATATTTAGGATAGTCTCCTTCTACTTCAAAGTCTATTGCGATACCTTCTTCATTTCTAATTGGTTTTACTTTAGCATACTTAATAGCAGAAAGTGAGTCTGTTGCAACTGATAGTCCAGCAACACCATAAGCCATTAAGCGATTTACATTTGTATCGTGCAAAGCCATTTGTCCTGCTTCATAAGCATATTTATCATGCATATAATGAATAACATTCATTGCATTAGAATAAACTTCGGCAACTTTTTCTATCATCTTGAAATATGCATCTTTTACTTTGCCATAATCAAGTACTTCATCAGTCATCTTAGGGAATCCTTCAACAACTAGGTCACCTTTAACTTCATCAACACCACCGTTAATAGCATATAGAAGTGCTTTAGCAAGATTACAACGAGCTCCAAAGAATTGCATATCTTTACCTTCTCTCATTGCAGATACACAACATGCAATAGCATAGTCATCTCCATATACTGGACGCATAACATCATCGTTTTCATATTGGATAGCATCTGTTTCAATACTCATCTTAGCACAATATTTCTTGAAGTTTTCAGGTAAGTCCTGTGCCCACAATACAGTCATATTTGGTTCTGGTGCAGTATCTAAGTTAGTTAGTGTATGTAAGATACGATAACTTGTCTTAGTTACCATGCTCTTTCCTTCAGTAGTAACACCACCAATAGATGCAGTTACCCAAGTTGGATCACCTGAGAATAATTCATCATAATCAGGTGTTCTTAAGTGCCTAACTAATCTTAGTTTAATAACAAACTGATCAATAATCTCTTGAATTTCTTTTTCAGTTATAGTTCCATCATTTAAATCTCTTTCAAAGTAAATATCAAAGAAAGCATCTACTCTACCTAAGCTCATAGCAGCGCCATTATTTTCTTTAACTGATGCTAAATAACCAAAGTAAGTCCATTGTACTGCTTCTTTACCATTACGTGCTGGTCTTGAGATATCAAAACCATAACCTTTAGCCATTTTCTTAATTTCATCTAAAGCACGATATTGCATAGAAACATCTTCTCTTAATTGGATTAATTCATTAGTCATTGGTCCTAATAGTTTATTATCCCATTCATCCTTCTTTTGTTCCATTAGATAGTCAATACCATATAAAGCGACACGTCTATAATCACCAATTATTCTACCTCTACCATAAGCATCAGGTAGGCCTGTTAATAGACCAACATGTCTTGCTTTTCTAATTTCAGGTGTATAAGCATCAAAAACACCTTGATTATGAGTTTTACGGTATTCATTAAAATATTTATCAACTTCAGGATTTAATTTATATCCATAAGCATCTAATTCTTGATAAACCATTCTAATTCCACCATAAGGATTAACTATTCTTTTTAGTGGAGCATCTGTTTGAAGTCCTACGATTACATCATCATCTTTACTGATATAACCTGGCTTAAAAGCATTAATCCCTGACATATGGTCAACATCAATATCAAGTACATGTTTTTTTAATTCTTCTTTTAATAGGTCACTACATTTTCCCCAAACTCTATCAGTTTTCTCTGTAGTCCCTTCTAGGAAACTTTCATCTCCATCATATCCCTTATAGTTAGTTTTAATAAAATCACTAACATTTATTTCCTTAGTCCAGGCTCCTTCTTTAAAGCCTTTCCATTCTTCTCTCATTTTTTCATACCTCCTTGCATTCTTATTATACCATTAAATGTATAATTTCATTAAAAAAAATACTATTCTTGACAGTATTTTTATTTATTAGCATTTGTTATTTTAGAAAACTTAGCATAATCATATTTCTTTTGTTTAAACTTTTCTTCTTTTTTATCTTTATTTTGTTTTAAAAGGCTTTCAATATATTTTCTAGTTTCTTCATCTTCTTCTCTTTCTAAAAGGCTTTGTAATTCTTCAGATGTTCTTTTCTTAACTTTTCCTTCTTCATCTTGATAATACTCTATTTGTAATTGTTTATAGTCTAGCCATTCAGGATGATCTTCAACTATTAAATCAAAAAAATCTTCAAATTTTTGATAAAAAAGATTAGATTTTAAATTACATGTTAAATTTCTTAAATGTTTATTATATAAAGATACATTATGTTTCAGTAACAAGATTAAAGTTAATTGGTCTGCTTTTGTTAAATCTATTCTCATCATATCTAATATTTTTGCTAAGTTATAAATTCCTTCCATGTTTGCAAGGGTTTCAATACTTATACAATCATAATTAAGAAAATAATAAAAATCATCATATCCATTTATGTAAGTCATACCATCTCTTCTTATTAACAGTTCTTTAAGATATCTAACAAGATTCCCATATACTTTACCACTTGCAATATCAACATTATACTTAAAATGAGTAAGTTCATGATAAGGAGTAAACATAATTAAATCTCCTAAAAATATATCTTTTACCCCATCTTCATCTAATCTAATTTTAGTATCTATACAGTCTCCATCTTTTCCTTTTTTAAACTTAACTATTTCACAACTTCCTTTTTCCCTTGTATTACCAGATTTTATTAAATAATCGTTCATAATCTCTTCAATAAAATTTGTTAATACTTCTTTAAATTCATCATATGAAATAATAGGCTTCAAATTATCTTTATTTACATAGTGATATGAAAAGACTTTAGATAGTATTTGAAAGTTTTTAGATTCTTTTATTTCTTCAGTTATTAAGTCCACTGTCTCTCCCCCTTTGGTGAGGCTTATTATACTAAAAAATAAGAAAAAAATCAAGCATAGATGCTTGTTATAATAATAGTTGTAACTATAGCGATTAGAAATAGTACTAAACTAGTTACCCATACTTTCTTTTGTTTCTTTTTATAACCTAATATAAATAAAGCGATTAAAGCAATATAAAGAATCGCAAATAAAACTATCATACCAATTCTCATAAATAACACCTTCTATTCTATAAGTATTATATCAATGTTTTTATAGAGATACAATTGCTAAAATTCATTTAAAACAATTTTTTTAATGTACCTAAAGATATTACATAATTTTCTTTTAATAATAAACTGAATATTCTAATAAATTATGCTTATTATAAAAAGAAACTGCTGGTGTATTTTTGGGAAAAGCCAATACTCTAATATATTTAGCATTTTGCTTTGCTACTTCATCTTGAAATGCTAAAAACAACAAATCTCCGATACCTTTTCTGCGATATTTTTTATCAACACAAATATGATTAAGAAAAGCAACTTTATCATAATATACTATGGAAGGTTCCATTACTTCTCCATCAATAAAACCCACTACTTGATTATTATTTTCTTCACAAACTAACAAGATATAGTTTTCATCCTTAATTTGTTTTTTTATTTTTTTCTTACCTTCATCAATATCAAAGGCATGAGGCTTTAAATTAGAATCAAAAGATATTTCAGTGTCTTCAATTTGTAGATGTAAATCCAAAAGGTCTTCAAAATCATTAATATTTGCTTTTCTAATAATCATAATTTTCATCTCCTTATTATATTAATGTTATAGTTTGTGCATTTATTTTACATTTTGGCTCATTTTCATTTTACATTTTGGCTAGTCTTCGTTTTTTATATTTTAATTGTATTTTTCTTTCTAATTATTAAATCGTAATAAATAGCCATCAGGATCCTTTACTAAAAACTCTTTATCTAAATACGTTTTACCATTAACATCATATTCATTTATCATTATATCTTTAAAGAAGGTTATATTTTTATTAACTAAATCTTGATAATAGTTATCTATATCACTTACAGTCATGCTTATATTAATACCTCTACCAAAAGGATACTCTAACTTACCTGTATTCCAGTTATCATTAATTTCTTCTATCATTAATTGATTACCTTCTAGTTCTAAAAAGGCAAACTTATCTTCTTTTCTTTCATACATTATTTTAAATCCTAGAGTAAGGTAAAACTCTTTACTTTTATCTATATTAGTTACACTTAATTCTGGTATTAATTTGTTAAATTTCATAATAATTTCCTCCCTTTGTTACAATTATATCATTTACTAGACTATAATAATAACTTATTTTCTTATTAAGAATAAACTATATTGGAAAGGAGAATTGCTATGTTTGGAGAATCTTGCAATAATAATGCTCATCCACGTTGTCGTTTCTGTTATGTTCAAGGACCTACTGGTCCAACTGGCCCTACTGGTCCTGCTGGAGGTCCTACTGGTTCAACTGGGCCTACAGGACCTACTGGGGCGACTGGAATGACAGGCCCTACTGGTCCAACAGGGCCAACCGGTTCTACGGGAGCGACAGGAATGACTGGTGCTACACCAAATCTTACTATAGGTACTGTTACAACAGGGGCACCAGGAAGTACTGCTACTGCTAGTATAACAGGAACTGCTCCTAACTTTATTTTAAGTTTAAGTATCCCACAAGGACCAACTGGCCCTACAGGGGTTAGTGGACCTACCGGGGCAACTGGTATTACTGGACCTACTGGAGCAACAGGAGCTACGGGACCAACTGGTCCAACAGGTCCTACCGGTCCTACAGGTTCTAGTGATTCATAATACTTGAAAAGAAGTTTAATCACCATTTTAAACTTCTTTTTTTACTATATTATTTGTTTTCTAATTGTTCAAGTATTTCAAAAGTGTTTTCTTGTTTATACTTAATAAATTTATCATCATTTTTAATATTTTCAATTAAAAGCTTTATTTCCTCACTATTAGTCCTATATAAATAATAGTATTTTTTATCTTCGATTTTCAAGTTACCATATTTATCAATAGTATAACAATCTTTATAATTTTTTATATTATTAAATTCTTCTTCTGTATAAATATACTGATAATTATTTTTCCCTTTATTTATATTTTCTAAATCTTTATATGTAACCTTGTAATCTTTAATTATTTTTTTAAATACTTGATAAATATATTCAGAATTATTGTATCTTTTGTTATCTATTCTATTTATTTCATTTCCTCTTTTTACATAATTATTAATAAAACTTGTATCTTTGTCCTTAAAAAACGAATCATTTTTACTATTTAAATATTTAATATTAGAAAAAAATACTCTTATAATTTCTTTATGCCATTCATTATTACTAGAACTATTATATATTTCTTGTATATAATAATTTAAATCATCTTTTAAATTATCTTCTATTTTTTTAAATAAATTACGAGTTAACTTAGCACTTTCTTCTGTAACTGGAATATTATATATACCATCACGATATAAAATATTAAAAGTTATTAGATAATCTTCTATTTTAAGAGGAACTTTTCTTGTATTTTTAGATGAAAGTTCTGAATATAAGTTATCTATTAAATCTTGATATGAATAAAGTTCATATGTATTCTTACAACTACAGTCTTTACCTTTTTTTCCATCAAGAGTTAAATATATGTATATTTTTCTATATTTTTTTAATTCTTTATTACCTTCTAATTTTTCATAATATGTTTTTGTTTGGTTAGAATGTTCAGGACTTTCAAGTTTCGCTTCTATAAGAATAATAAAATATTTTTTTATATTTCCTTGTTTTATACCAAAAGTAATATATAAATCTGGAATATATTTGCCTATTTTTTTCCTAATATCTGGTTCTGAAAAATCAATAATATCATAATCTTCAGATAAATTAATACCTTCAAAATAATCTTCATTATTTTTTTTATCTTGCCTTTGATTTTCTTTTATAAACTTTAATAATTGTTTCATTGATTTAAGACCATATCCATAAATGTTATCTTTCTTTAATAGGGATGCCAAAAAGTTAGTATGAATATCTTCATAACGAAACAATCCTATCTGTTCTATAATACCAATGTCTAAATAGTAATTATAAAAGTCTTTCCATTCTTTGCTTTCTAATATTTCTAATACTTTATTATCCATATCTATACCTCCGCCAATATTATAAGATATTTTGTTTTTTTTAACAATATAGAAAAAGAACAGCTTAAGCTGTACTAATTGAGAAGAAATATACCAATATTAAGGTAAGTTGCAAATAATAACCAGATAAAATAAGGTATTTGTAAGTAACCACTAATCTTATTATTTTTTAATAATTCTTTAATCATATATATAACTAATATTATTAATAAAATTATCCAGAAGAAAGCACTAAAGTACATTTTTAAAACAAAGAAAATTATTGGCCAGAAGAAATTTACTAAAAGTTGTAATATGTATATTTGGTTCAATTCCTTATCATTTCCATTGTCTTTAGTCGCAATAAAGTAAGATATTCCCATTAAAATATAAAGTATTGTCCAAACTATAGGAAATATATATGATGGAGGGCTAAGTGGAGGCTTTACCATATCCCCGTAATTCATATAACCTGATATAATTAAACCTACTAATGCTCCTCCTACTATTGGTAATAAACTATAAATTATTTTTTTAATCATAAGTCCTCCTTAATATATTTATATGCAACTATTACTTTTTTATAAGTCTTTCATAGAATATATAGAGGTGTATTTATGAGTAAATATAAAGTATGTGTTTATACTATATGTTTAAATGAAGAAAAATTCGTTGATAGATGGTATGAATCTATGAAGGAAGCTGATGAGATTTATGTTCTTGATACGGGTTCTACTGATAATACGGTAGAAAAACTAAAGGAAAAAGGTGTTCATGTAGAGGTTAAAAAAATAGAGCCTTGGAGATTTGATGTTGCAAGAAATCAGTCTTTAAAATTAGTACCAGAAGATACTGATATTTGTGTATGTACTGATTTAGATGAAGTATTTTTACCCGGTTGGAGAGATGAGTTAGAGAAAGCTTGGCATGATAATACTACAAGACTTAGATATATTTATAACTGGTATTTAGATGAAAACAATAATCCTATAATAAGTTTTTATTATGAGAAGATTCATAAAAGATTAGGTTATTCTTGGTATCATCCGGTTCATGAAATATTAAAGTATGATGGGGTTGAAACTTTTAATGTTACTGATAATATTATTTTAAATCATTATCCTGATAGAACTAAGTCTAGAAGTAGTTATCTTCCTTTACTTGAAATCTCCGTTAAGGAAGATCCTAATGATGATAGAAATATGCATTACTTAGGTCGTGAATATATGTATTATGGTAAATATAATGAAGCGATTGATACTTTGATTAAGCATTTAAATTTAGAAAATGCTACTTGGAAAGATGAAAGATGTGCTTCTATGAGATTTATTGGTAGATGTTATAAGTACTTAAAAAGATATGATGAAGCGAAGATGTGGCTTCTAAAAGCAATTAAGGAAGCGCCATACTTAAGAGATCCTTATATGGAAATGGCCCTACTCTATTATTCTTTAGAAGATTATGATAATACTATTCATTATGTAAATCTTGCTTTAAATATAAAAAGTCATACTAAGAGCTATATAAATGAGACGTTTAGTTTTGGTTATACTCCATATGACTTATTAAGTATTTCTTACTATAATAAAGGAGAAATAAAGATTAGCAAGGTATTTTTAGAGAAAGCAATAAAGATAGAGCCAAATGATGAGAGGCTTAATAATAACTTAAAGATAATTAATGAGAAATTAAAAGAAACTACTGAGTAAATTTTCAGTAGTTTTAATCTATGAAATCAAAACCTTTTATTTTTACCTTACTTCTTCTATATTTATCACGTTTTTCCAAAGGTACAGTTTTACAGATTGACTCAAGTTCCATTTTTAATCTTAATTCTTTATCAGAAATCATATAATCGGGTAAATACCAATTAACATACTTACCCTGTTTTTCATCATAGACTTGTTTAGGTATTTGATATATCTTATAGTCATGTAAAATATAATCATAGAAGGTCTCATAGATATTAAATTTTGATGTAGTAATCGTTCTATAAAGTGTACTTTCAACAGAATCATAATTACAAGCCATTACTAAAATATCTTTTAAAAATCTATCTCTTCCTATAAAGTTTTCTGTTTCTTTTTTTATGCCTGTAGCATAAGACAAATCAACATATTCATTTATGTCATCCCAAATAGTATATTTACTTTTATAAATATTGATTAAATATTTTACTAAAGCTAAACGCATTTTCTGTTCTTTGGGATTAACATCATATTCTCTTGTACTTAGGGCATATTGCCAATCAATTAAATTACTCAATACTTTCTCTTTCGTAAAGATTCTTAATTCATCTTCATCTGGATCAGTATAACTCATGAAAAATGGAAGTACAAAGCCACCTGCATGAGCAACTCTTGCATAACCATCTACATCAAAAAGTGTTCCTTCAGGTGTGATATAAGTTCCTTCACACCACCATTTATCATCTTTATCTATTTTTCCAAATCTTTCAACATAGTTATCATAATAATAAGTCATAGATATTCCTCCAATTAATAAATTAGTTTTATAATACCACATTTTTATATGTTTCACACTAATTTATTTGCTATTTCCCCATCTTTTCATTATAATAACTAGCATGGAGGAAAGAATATGAAAGTAAAAGAAGCTTTAGGTATTAATGATTATGATTTTATTTATTATGAATTAGATCCTGAACAGCAACCTATTGAAGAGGTAATTAAAACAAGTGAATTTATTGAAAATGACTTTGCTAATTATCTAAAGGAAAATTATCCTAATTATTATAGTAAAAACATAAGAATTAAGTTTATAAACTGGGGACATATGAAAGTTGTTTATGTCTTAGATAATGGGCATAAAAAATATACTTTATTAATGGGACAACCTAATTTAGAATATGGTAAAGTAAAGAGTGAATATGACAACTTAAAAATCCTTAGTAAAAATAATGATGATGTAGTTAGTCCCCTACTTTATTATGGTAGTCCTAAGTATAATAGAGAAATTTATATGACTCCTTACTATTATCAAGCTAGATATATAAGTTATTTGAATAAAAAGTTAGGTATTTATGTACCTGAACCTGATTATCATTTTGAAGAGTTTATGGAAGATGATAAAGATGTTATTGAAGAAGTTATTACTGCTAAGATAATATCTTTATATAATCAAAATACTCATATTGGGCTTGATGAGTTTAATGTTAGTAGTGGTGACTTTATTTTAGAAAGAGGATTTGAAGATACTATAAATAATGTTAACAATATATTTAATGATATGAAAGTAATTGCAGCAAGAAAACTAGTTAATATGTCATTAGATGATTATATAGATTTAATTTATGAAAGACTTGAGAAGTTTAATAGTAAAAATATTGATAAAGGTATAGATTTAGGATTTAGTAAAGTTAAAAAAAGAACTTAGCAATTATCTAAGTTCTATTTATTTTGTAGTTTACCTTTCATTCCTTTTAGTCCATTATGGGCGAAGCCTTGTAAGATATTTGTTTTGAATGAATGTGTTTTACTTTCACGTTTTTTATAATCTTTAATAGCAATACTAATCATATCATCTAATAGTTCAGTATAATCTTTTCCTTTAGGATCCCATAGATAGAATGCCAGTGAACCTGGTATTGAGTTAATCTCATTAACATATACTTTTTTAGCTTTACTATCAATTAACATATCAATACGAGCATCTCCACTACTTCCAAGGGCTCTAAATACTTTAATAGCAAGTTCTTCTACTTCTTTACTCATTTTATCAGTAAGGTCTGCTGGTATTTTTCTATCTGCTGAAGCCATACCTTTAGATCCTTTTAATGGAGTCATTTTAGCTCCTAGTTTTCCTTTAACTTTACCACTACCAATATACTTTTCATCATATGTTAGAAAAGCACTCTTAGATAATACTTCTTCTATAACACTTGTCTCCTGATTTTCATAATTACCTAAAACAGAGATGTTTACTTCCATTAAGTTTTTAATTACTTCTTCTACTACGATTTTACTATCATAAGTAATAGCTTCTTCAATAGCTTTAACTAACTCATCTTTATTGTTTGCAACACCTATTCCTACACTACTACCAGTTGTAGCAGGTTTAACAATAACTGGATATTTGATTTTCTCTACTTTTTTAATTACTTCATCAGGATCATTTTTATAATCTGTATCATAGAACCATGTATATGCTGGAACTGGGATATCATTAGCTTTAAAGATATCTCTCATATATGCTTTATCTTGTGATACAACTGCTGAGTAAACATTAGGTCCAACATATGGAATACCTACTGTTTGGAAATATCCTTGTAATACACCATCTTCTACATTAGTACCATGGGTAATTGGAAATATTACATCTAAATCTGTAACTATCTTTTTAAATAGTCCCTTACTTTGTAATACAAAGGCTCCATCTTTTTTATATAATACGACATTACTTGCATATTTCTTAATTAAGTCTAAATCCTGATATACTTCAACATCCATTAACATATTACCAGTATACCACTCACCATCTTTAGTTATATAGATAGGGATAATGTCATATTTTTCTTGATTTATTTTATTCATGGCTTGAACTGCTGAAATAATACTTACTTCATGTTCAACGGATTCACCACCGAATACAACTCCTAATTTAATTTTCATTTTTTCATCCTCCTACTTTTCATTATATGTATCAGGTAAATCATTTTCAAATAAGGCATAGATTTCTTTCTTTGTTTTTATACCTCTTATAAAATTATATGCTTCTTTGACATCATTGTAAACAATTAAATTATCCATATTATATTTAGCTTCCCTTAATCCCTCTTTAATAGGTTTAGTTCTCTTCTCACCAATTAGAACTACATAGTCTGCTTTAGAAATAGTAGCGATTTGTTTTCCAAACTCTTTATTAAGTTCTTCTTCTTTATCACCTAGTTCTATCATACCTGGTGTTACTACTACTTTTAGCCCTGGCATCATAGATAAAACTTCTAAAGCACTCTTAGCACCAACAGGATTAGAGTTATAAGCATCATCTATTTGATAGAAGTAACCCATTTTCTTAAGTTCTAGTCTATGTTCAACTTGTTTAACATTTCTAACGGCTTGCTGTAGTTTAGGAATTGATATACCAAATTCACGTCCTAAAGCAAGTCCTGCTAGAATGTTATAAACATTATGATTTCCTAATAGTTTAGTTTCAAACTCATATTTTTTCTTATCACCTTTAAATGTTACATCAAAGGTAGTTCCAACACTAGAACATCTTATATTACTAGCATGAACATCTACATCTTTTTCGTCTATTCCTATCCAAAGTATTTTACATTTATTTTTTAGATTATAACTTACTTGTTTAGGATCATCTTTATTAAGTACTCCTACTCCATCAAGAGGTAATGATTCAATAAGTTCAAACTTAGTCTTTTGGATATTTTCTTCACTACCAAAACTTTCTAAGTGAGCAGTTCCAATTCTTGTTAAGATACCATATTTAGGATGAACTAAATTACATAAATCTTTAATCTCTCCTCTAACATAAGCACCCATTTCAGCGATAAATACTTCTGTAAATTTATCTAAGTGATTATTAATAGTAATAATTAGTCCATAAGGAGTATTTAAGTTACGAGGAGTTGGAAGTGTTGCATATTTAATATTTAATATATCTGCTAGAATATTCTTACTACTTGTCTTACCATAACTACCTGTTACACCAATAACTTTTAAGTTAGGCATACTCTTTAACTTTTTAACAGCCATACTCTTGAAATGATGATATACATATTTTTCTAAAGTATATTTGTTAATAAAGTTTGCTAGTAGGATTATAAAAGTATTTAGATAGGCAAAAAGTATAAAGATAAAGATTAAGAAATGACTAATTAAAAGATTATCTCTATAGATTATTATTAATGCTATTGGTATTAAGTGTAGTATTGTAGTAGTTGCAATTAATCTTTTAACTCTTGCAGTTATTACTAAAGGTTTCTTTACTTGTTCATTCTTTAAATCTGTTCTAAATTTAATAGCATAAACTACATATAGAATGATTGCTATGATATTTAAGACTAAACTTATAGTATCATCATTAATTAAGAAGACATTAGCGACTGCTACTATAAGTACTGCTAAAAGTTCTAGTGAGAAGAAATTAGAACTATTATTAACAACCCATTTAATATAACGGTTGTTTTCATTATATAAGTTTTGTTGTAACATATGTAAACTTTTTTTAGATTTGATGATAATTGCTATGATAGCAACTAAAATTAAAAGTATTTCAATCATTTTTATCCCTCCATAAAATTATTTATAATATTTATAACTTGTTGTAGATTTTCTAAATAAGCATAATGTGTTCCAGGTAGAACAATTAAGGCTCCATCAGTAAGTAAATCTTCTAAGAGTTTAGCTTCTTCAAGTGGAGCTGCTTCATCCATCTCTCCCCATATTAGAAGAGTTGGGGCAGTTATTTTTTTAGCATAATCTGATAAATCTTCATTAACTGTTTTAACTAAGATTTCTCGCATTCTAGGTGTGGCACTTTTATAGTCCTCAGAGCCTATATAATTTTTAGCAATTTCAGCAATTTTTCCCATACCTGGTAAAGTTTTCGCTTTCTTTAACATTTTCTCTTTAAGAGTTAAGCCTTTTTTAGTTCTAACACAAGGGGCTCCAAATAAGACTATTCTATCTACTTCATACTTTGAAGCATAGACTATAGCGACTCTACCTCCGAAAGAGTGTCCTATTAAAGTAGGTTTCTTAATCTTTAACTTCTTAACTAATTCATGAACAAGTTCGGCATAATCAGATACACTCCATACTTCATCTGGTTCAGCACTTTTACCATAGCCTGGAAAGTCTAATATTGTAATATGATATTTACTCGATAAGGGATTACCAAGTGGTTCCATCATTTCAATGTTTTGTCCCCAACCATGTAGTAAAATAATATCTTTGCCTTTAGCATTACCGTATTGTATGTAATTTACTTTATCTAGGTTAATCTTTTCCATACTTCCTCCTATTAGAAGTATATCATAAAAATAAAAAAGAGTCTTTATATTTTAACTCTTTTTTATTTATTTTGACTTTGATTTAACCATGTCATTTAAAAAGTTATGTACTTCTTTGGCAGTAAAGTCTTTAGTTCTATCTTCGCTTAATGTATTAAATACTCCATTATGATAGTGAAGTCCTAAGAAAGGTTCATCGTGGTTTAAATAATTATTTTCATAATAACTTAAGAGGATATCATTTATTTCTTCAGGAATAATACAAATTGTGCTATCAATCGATGCCTTATCATCAAACGTTTCTAAATAAAGCATCATATCTAAATATTTAGTAATAATTCCAGCATTAGGCCAAATTCTTATATAAGCATCTCCTTGTAATACTTCATCTTGTAATGGTTCTAAAAACTCTTCAAATAATTCATAAATAAGTTCATTATGTCCTATTTTTTCATCCTCTTTACTATAAATGTTACCATCTTTATCAACTGCAGTTACTCTTCTCATAATAAAACCTTCTTTCTTATTTATGATATCACAAAAAAAAGAAAAAGAGTTTTATTTCAACTCTTCTTTACAGTCTTTTTGTTTTTTGATAATATGCACCTTCAAAGTGTCTACCATATTTTTCTTTAATACCTTCATTAGTATAAACACTATGAGAATAATAATTTGGATTAGTTCTAGTGTTATCAGTATTTATAATATATGTTTCATATTCCTCTGGAGGAAGCTGATAAAGTAATGCGTTATCCATATTAATCCTAAAATCATTAGCAGATACTTGTTTAACTGCCTCTGTTTTTTTCCAGAAACTTTCAGAGGCAAAATCAGGATATCTATCATAAGGCCAATCTTTTCCTGCATGAGCCCCTATATAAATGAAAATATCTTCTTTTTTACTGTTATACATACTTTGTAATGATTCTATAGTCATTTTAGGTAAATAATTATCAATCATTGCAGCACTACAATGAGCAGTGGCAGTTACACCGTTTTTTAAGTCACTTGCTACAACAACAGGACAATCTGCAACTGGGAAGCCAACTACTACTCCTGGAACTTTATCTGTTGTAATTAGAATATCAGCTTCTATATCTAAATCCCAACCGTCTTCGTAAGCTTCTACCATGTCTCTTGTAAGTTCTACTGCTTTGCCTTTACCATCTTGTTTTGGTATATAAAATTTATATGGGTCAAAAGCATAGTTATTATCTGCGGCAACCTTTTTACGGCATTCTAAAAAGATAGCTTTTCTCTCATCAAAAGACATTCCATCTTCATAAAAGAGAGCATTAGTTGTCATAATCCCATATTTATTACCGGTGTTTAAGATACGTAGAGTTTTAAAGCTAGCCGGTCCTTGTTTATAAATAGCATAATGTCCTTTTTTTAGAATATTTTCTCTAATATTTAAATTTTCCATGTATTTCCTTCTTTCAATAAGTATTCTTTATACTGTATGTATTGATTTAGTAAATATGCTACTATCTAATTCTTTTGTTATTTTTAGGGAACAACACATTAAATCCTTCTAATTCAGAGTTATTAACTCTATAATTTTCATTATCAAAAATAATATTGTGGTAATAATTAATATCATTATTTTGGAATAATTTATTATCTTTTAAAGGAATACTTGCTTTATAAAAAGCCTCTCCATATTTTTTAGCATTGTCTTTTGTTAATTCAATATATCCATCTTTCATTATGGTTTTAGCAAAGTCTATGTCTGTTATAAAATATCCTGGATCTGGAGCTACTTTTAAATTAGTATTTTCTTCTTCTGTGTAATATCTTCCTTCATTACACCGCATAGTTGAAAAGAACTGACGATAGGTTGAGTCTATCAAATATGTTTTATCTATTACTCTACCATTATCTTGATAAGGAAAAGTAACTGTTCCAAATACATGATTAAATGGATAATTAAAACAGGCAGTTGCACTATTTTTAGTAACTTCTATTCCTAAATTTTCTAAAGGCATAATTGTTAGTGCTTGACCAAGTTCACATAAACCATTTAAAGAATTTGTTTTTACATTAATACCTAAGTTCTCAAAAGACTTTCTAGCATTTTCAACACTATAGTCTAATAGTATCTTAATTTCTTCCTCTGTTAGTCCTTCTTTAAATCCATTATTTTTTATTTCATTGTAGTGATTTAAAGCTATTTCTAATTTTTTATTATCTATCCTTTTTCTTTCTGGTTCTTGATAAATTATATAACTTTCATTTTCTCCAATTAAATATAGATTATAAGCTTCATCTAATTTAATATTAAGTTTTTCACTTAGTTTATAATATCTAGTCCATAAAGTTGATAATAATTGATGTTTTTTATCATTATCTAAATCTTCATTATAAACTTCCATAATTGTATTTAATATTTCTTTTAGTGTTTCCATAGCATACCTCTTTGTAAATATCTTTCATATTATGATAATAACACAAAAAGAAAAAAGAGTCTATTTTGACTCTATCTTCTTCTAGAAGAACCATAACTATAAACTTTAATATCTTCATTAGCATATGGTTCTTTAGTTTCTTCTAATAAAGCAACACCATGCATATAACTACCATTTTGACTATCATCATGTAAGTATGTACCAGTTTCAGAATCAATTAAGAATTGTCCTGGATGAGCTAAATCTGGAACCATTCTTGTTCTTTGCAAAGATGGATAAAGGAAATTACCATTAGCATCTGTTGTATAGAAAGAATCTTCACCCCAATTAATATTCTCTTCTTTAATACCACTTTCAAGCAATTGTTTTTTTATTGCTTTTAATTGATTAAGATATAAAATGTTTGTATTTTTATCTCTACGTAATGCTCCATCCCATACTTTTCCATTATTTACATATCCTGGTGTAAAGTTTTTATCATTTGGATTAAATAAAGGTAATTCATGAGCGAAAGGTGATACATCAACAATTATATCTTCTGGATTACCACCAGTAATTTCTGCTATACCTTTTGGCACTTCAGCATCAATATGAGTACCAGGACAGAAAGTTGAAGTAGCTTCCATAGTTTTTGTGTTCATAGCAACTATATTAGCACCATCGTAAATATTAAAACCAATTGCTACTCCAGGTGTATCAGGTGTAACTTTTGGTGTATCAGCATATACATCGTAATCATATAAGTTTGCATAATTAGCTAAATCTTCAGGAGTTAAAACATAAACTGAGCCTCTATCCTTAGCTTCTTTTGGTTGTAAAGCCATAAATAGACGATTTAAGTCAAACCCTACTTCTTCAGCTATTTTTAAACGATTTGCTTTACCTGCTCCTCCTTTAGTATTACCATAAGTATTATTAGTATTAAATACTACAAATTTTAAATTTTCCATTCTTTATTCCCCCTTCATTTCGAATGTATTCACATTATAGCACTTTTTTGTTACTTTGTCAAGCTCTAACTGATTTCGACGGAGATAGAAAAAAGATAGTTTCCTATCCTTTTCTATCTATTTACAATATTCTTTACCACCATATAGAACATCTATTTCGTGTTCATATAATTCATCAATCTCTTCTAGAGTTAAACCTCTTGGATTAAATCTTCCATAACTAAGTGCCTCGGGTCCACATTTATAATATCCTAATGCACCTAACTTATTAGCAAGACTTAAGTTATCTAAAGGTTTATGAGTTCTAATATAATCCTTATAATTAGAAACACATATTAGATGAGTTGACATATGGACTTCCTCTTCATTAGTACAATTTTTTAAATCATAGTCTTGATAAGAAGCACCACGTCTTATTGATAATGGAAAAGCTCCAGAAACTAATTGTAAATTATAACCAGAATATTGCTCTTGTAATTCTGAAACAAATTTAGCAATTGCTTCATCATCTTGATCAGAAAAATCATAAGCACCTAGTATAGCCATATTATTTTTTATAAATAGCTTATTTTCCCTATCAATTGTAATTCCTGAATCTTCTTTTATAAAACTACTAATTGGTTTTATTTCAGGTAAATCTTCTTTTGTACCATCACTACTAATAGTAGAAAAATAAGAAAATTTTCCTTCTGTAGAAATAGCGGCTGGTAAAACTTTTGACCATTCATTCATGATATTACTATTCATTATTAAATTCCCCCTTCCATGAATGTAGCCATATTATAGCACTTCTTTATTACTTTGTCAACTAAAACAAGCTTAACTGATTAGAATCAGGTAATTCATTAAGGATACCCATCTCAGTCATTTTATCTGTTAGGGTCTTTGAGACTTTACCACGTTTTTGTAAATCTTCTTTACTTAGGAAAGGTCCGTTTTCTCTTGCTTCCACAATTGTTTTAGCAACGGTTTCTCCTAGTCCATCGATAGTTTTAAATGGTGGTATTAAAGTATTTTCATGTTCGGTATCAACAACAAATCTTGTCGCATCACTTTTCTCTAAAGAAATTGGTGCAAATTTAATACCACGTGCCGTCGCTTCTAGGGCAACATGAAGAGAGTCTATTATGTTTGTCTCTTTATTAGTCGCTTCAAATCCTTTAGCCATTAAGTCTTCATACCTTGTTTTAATAGAGTTATACCCTTTTATCATAGTTTCTATATCATAATCATCTACTCTAATTGAGAAGAAGGCTGCATAGTAGAATAATGGCTTATAGACTTTGAACCAAGCGATTCTAATAGCACTCATAACATAGGCACAAGCATGGGCTTTTGGGAACATGTATTTGATTTTATGACATGACTCTATATACCATTCTGGAACATTCGCTTGTTTCATTTCTTCGACCATACCCTTCCATGTTTCAGGGTCTTTAGTCGCTTTACCTTTTCTAACATGCTCCATTATTTTAAAGGCTCTAATAGGCTTCATGCCCCAGTTCATTAGGTTAACCATGATATCATCACGACAACCTATAACATCTTTAAAAGGAACAATATTATTTCTAATTAATTCACTAGCATTTCCTGCCCAAACATCAGTACCGTGTGATAGTCCTGATATTTTAACAAGTTCAGCGAAAGTACTTGGTTTTGTCTCTACTAACATTTGAATAACAAAACGGGTTCCAAGTTCAGGTAGTCCTAATGTTCCTGTAGGACAAAGTATCTCATCTTCTGTTACTCCTAAAGCTTCAGGACTAGAAAGAATTGAGAATATCTTTTTATCATCCATTGGTAGGGTTGTAATATCTATACCAGATAAATCTTGTAACATTCTAAGGACAGTAGGATCATCGTGACCTAGTATATCTAGTTTTAAAACATCTTGATCAATGGCATGGTAATCAAAGTGAGTTGTTCTCCATAAAGATGTATTATCATCGGCAGGATACTGGAACGGTGTAAAATCAAAGACATCCATATATCCTGGTATTACAACGATACCTCCAGGATGTTGCCCTGTTGTTCTTTTAACACCAGTACATCCTTTGGCAAGGCGTTCAATCTCTGTACTTCTTTTACCAACAATTCCATGTTCTTCAAAATAACCTCTAACATAACCGTAAGCGGTCTTTTCTGCTACTGTACCAATTGTTCCTGCTCTATATACATTATCAACTCCGAATAGTACTTTAGTATATTCATGAGCTTTCCATTGATATTCTCCAGAGAAGTTAAGATCGATATCGGGAACTTTATCAGCATTGAAACCTAAGAAGGTTGCAAATGGCATGTCTTGTCCTTCTTTACCTAGAGGCTGTCCACACTTAGGGCAAGTCTTATCTTTTAAGTCATAACCTGATGGATAATCTTTTCCATAAGGAACTCCTTCATCATTAATAAATTCTGAATACTTACAGTCTTTATTACGACATAGATAGTGGGCTGGAAGAGGATTTACTTCAGTTATTCCCATCATGGTAGCGACGAATGATGAACCAACAGAACCACGGGAACCAACGATATAACCATCATCATTAGAATGCTTAACTAACTTTTGAGCGATTAAGTAAATAACATCGAAGCCTCCACCTATTACACCACCTAAGTTCTTTTTAAGAGTTTTCTCTAAATCTTCATCTGTTATATCAGGATCAGTTATTTTAAGATTTTCTTTTATTACTGTCTTTACTTCATCAAAGCCTTTTAAAAGAGTACTATGTAAGTTAGCGAATAACTTTTTCTTAAACTCATCTTCACTTAGATTAGGCTCTTCTCTTTTCAACTTAGCTTCTACGGCTTTAAAAACTCCATCTCCATATAACTCTGTACTAATTCTCTCTTCAATATTATAAGGAAGTGGTTCTCCATACATATCACTTGCTTTTGTAAAGACTAAGTCAGTAACTGTTTCTACACTTTTATCAATTTTAGGAGAGAAAGGTATTCCCCCTGTTTCAATAATAACTTCTATAATCTCTGTCATATCAGCGATTTTATTAGGATTATCTATAACTATTAGTTTTCTTGTTTCTTCATCTAAGAATGAGAAGTCTTCTAACATCTCTGTTGTTGTTCTAAAGTGATTAGATGGAATATTTTTAATACCTCCTCTTGCTAGTGGATGACGTCCTCCTCCTGGTACTTTTTGATTAACAATGATTTCTCTATATATTTTATCTTCTCTTGTTAAGTGATGAACATCTCCTGTTGCCACAATTAACTTACCGGCATCAATAGTTGTATTAATGATTTTATTGATATTACTAATTACTTCACCTTCATTGGCAAAATCACCTGTTTCTACTAAGTGAGAATAACATTCAGGTGGTTGTACTTCTATATAGTCATAGAATCTAATGATATTAGATAGTTCTTCTTCACTCTTACTTGATGCTTGTTTAAAGACTTCACTTTCATAACAACCACTACCAATTAAAAGTCCTTCTCTATATTCATTAATAACACTTCTTGGTATTCTTGGTGTTTTATATAGATAAGTTGTATTGGCAAAAGATACTATTTTAAATAGATTCTTTAGGCCTTTCTTATTTAAAGCGATGATATTGATATGATTAGTATTACCATATTTATACATCTCTTTAGAATCTACTATATTTGAAAGTTGTTCCATTGTCTCTATATTTCTACTATCTAGTTTCTCTAACATTTTGTATAGGACTAATGCAGTACCTTCAGCATCATAATCTCCTCTATGATGGCTCTCTTCATCCCATGGAACATTATATCTTTTAACTAAGGCAGATAGACCATGACGAGCATAGTTATTATCTAGGGTTCTTGATAATTCTAAGGTATCGATAACAGGATTCTTAAACTCACCTAGATTATATTTTTTATAAGCCATCTCTAAGAATGAAACATCGAACTTAGCATTATGGGCAACCATAGGTAAGTCACCAAACCATTCAATAAATCTTTTAACAGCATTCTCTTCAGTATCTTTATCTTCTAGCATTAAATCTGTTATATTTGTTATCTCTGTTATTTTAGCAGGTAAAGGTCTTCCTGGATTAATTAGTTCATCATAACGTTCTAATATCTCTCCACCTTTCATCTTAACCGCACCAATTTCAATAATAGAGTCAGCACCACCGGCATTAAAACCAGTTGTTTCAAAGTCAAAAACAACATAAGTTTGGTCTAGTAATTTACCATCATTAGGTCTAATAACGATATCTACATTATCATCTACCATAACAAGTTCTGTTCCATATAGGGCTTTAAACTTATCTTTATCTTCTTTACCTTTATTATAATCTCTTACTAAGTTATAAACATGAGGAAAGGCTTGAACACCGTTATGGTCCGTAATTGCAATTGCTTTATGTCCCCACTTCATCGCTTGTTTTACTAGTTTTACTTCATCTGCTACTCCATCCATCTGACTCATCATCGTATGGGCATGTAGTTCTACTCTTTTTTCTGTCTCTTCATCAATAATTTCTTCTTCCTCATGCTCTACTGGCATAATATCTCTAGCATTAAGTACTAATTCATCTTTAGAAAAATTATCTATTTTCGTATATCCTCTAATCTTAAGCCATGTACCTACTTTTAAAGCTTTACAAAGTCTAGCATACTCTTCATCTTCATTACAAAATACTTTACAAGCGATACTATCTGTTTCATCTGTTATTTTTAAAGTAATAATCTTAAAATTAGTCTTACTAGACTCAAAATAATCAGTACCAAAGATATATCCTTCTACTGTTACATCATTATCTTCTCCTAGTAATAAACTCATCTTAATAGGATCACTATCTATAGTTTTACCTAGTATACATCCTTCATCAGTACTTTTTCTTCTTCTAGGAGTTCCACTATTATTATAACGTTTAGGTTCTTCTTTAATAACATCTTTCTTAATAGGTTCAGGAATAGTAACATTAGATAATTCATTACTTATCTCTTCTTCTATTAAATTATCTTCTCTTAAAATAACAGGTATATAGTCATGAAAACCTATATTATGATAGAAATTATTTATATCATTACTTATTTCTTTTAGTCTATCTTCTTCTTTTTTATTATAAGCGATAAGTCTTAGAGTATCACTTTCATAAACTAGTGAATCTTTATAAACATCTATTAGTTTTATTTTATCTTTAGATTTTAAGATATCTAAAAAGTAAGGATAATAATCTAATAGCATATTATTATCAGGGTTTCTAACTGTAAAGTTATAGGTTAAATCATCTGAAAATAAAGACTTATTCTCTACTAGATTAGATAATATGTCTTTAGGCAAATATTTATCAATAGTTATTTTAACTAAAAAGCTTTTATTATTTTTATTAATTACTATTTTATCTAAGGTTGAACTCTTAAAAAAGTCAAAGTACTCACTATTTAAGTTAATCTTTTTCAAAAATAAATTTAGTTTACTATCCATACCGCACCACTATCCTATATTATTTCTAATTCTTTAATCTTTAAAATATGTTTTTGATTCTTAATACAAAAGTTAATAAAAGTCTTTAAGTCAACAGTTGCTAATCCTCTTTCAAAAGTATATTTATCTAGTTCAAAGATAATCTTATCTTCCATCATTCTATTTAATATCTCTTCTTTAGAATATCCTAAATACATAAGAAAGTAAGGATATAGTTGTCTTTTAAGATATTTTAGAGAACTATCTCCTCTTAAATAAACACTTTTCTTTAATGTTCTTGATGTTAATTCATTATCAATAGCAAGTTCAATGATAGCATCTACTATATCTTTATATTCGCTCTTGTATGTTGCTAGTTCTTTTCTTACAATATGTTCAATGATATTGATAATAGCAAGGGTATAATTATCACTATCAACTCTATTTCCCCAAGTAATAGTATTTACTCTTCTACTCTTAGGTATTTTCATTCCTATAACATCTAACTTTTTATCAACAACTAAAACATGATATAGTTTAATATCAAATCTAAGTATTTCTTTTAAGTTTTTATTTAAGTCTTTTTTTACTTTATCCCAAGTATGTAATAATTCTAGACGATATTTTTCAGTATCTTCTCTTATTTCTTTATATATATCACTAGCTTTTACCATATCAAAGATAGTATCATCTGCTGGTATATAGTTTTTAGGGTCTTTTAAAATATGTTCTTCTTCTTTATATAAATCATTATAACTATGACGATAGTTTTTCCACAACTTCTGTTTAAAACCTTGAATATTAGAAGAAATAGAGGCACTAAATAAAAGATTCCATATTAAAACGTAATCATTTAAAACAAAGTTTAAATTCATTTTCTATTCCCCCTTATCAATATTATTGTTTGTATAAAGTTTATCATAAAAATTGCTACAATAAAAGAGAATAGAAAATAAATATTATTATTTTCTAATTCTCTAAATTCTTAATATACATTTTTTAAGGAATTTGATATACAAATTTTAAGACTTTTGATATACAATTTTTAAAAGTTTGTAATTACGTAATATACACCAAAACCAACTGCAAGTATTAATATTAGAGAGAATAAGAACTTTAAGAAACCAATAAACTTTGATGGTTTAATCTCTTCTTCTTCATCATCACTAATAAAATCTTCTTCACTTAGATCAAGACTCTTAGTATAGAAAGATTTATCTATTTCATCTTTTAAAGACATTGTCTTTTCTTTAACTTTATCTAGCTTTTTAGTATCTTCTTCTACTTTACTATCTTCTATCTTAGTAGCGATAGGCTTTAAGACTTCTTCATTTACATTAGTAGCCATTAAATCACTAAGTAGACTGTTATTGTCATTAGATTCTGCTTTATCTATTTCCTCTCTTAACTCTTTTGAAGTAATAGTATGTATTAACTCTTCAAGTTCCTCTTCATTTTCAATAGGCTTATGTCTTAATTTTGTCTCTTCTTTAAATTTCTCTAAATCTTCTTCACTACTTTCTAAGATGTTATATTTTTCATTATGTAGTTTTCTTTTCTTTTCTAGAGAATCTCTTTCTCTTAGTTCTTTCGCTTCTTCTAGAACTTTATTAATATCATAGGTTTTATGTTCATCATTATAAAGAAAATTAAATTCATCTAATTCTTTTCTTTCTTTAGGTTTTTCTATGTCTATATCATAATCCTTTAAACTGTGATATCCTTCTCTTGTACGATAATTCTTTTTCGCTGCATTTAACTCAACTGCTTCTATTTTAGATACATCTGTTAGAGTAGTATATTTTTCTAATCTTCCTAAATCATTATATAGACCTTGATTTTTTTCTGTTCTACTTCTAACTGTACTTCTATTAGAATTATCATACCGTTCCATTCTTCCCATGATATTCACCTACTTTACTATATACTTCAATAATATCATACTATTAAAAAAATTTAAAGTAGGCAAAAGAGGAAAAATAAGATATAATTAAACAGAGGTGATAAAAATGAAAGTAAAAGTTAATAAAGATGCTTGCATAGGATGTGGAGCATGTGCAGCGATATGCGATGAAGTATTTGAAATTAATGATGAAGGATTAAGTGAAGTTAAAGTAGAAGAAAATAGTGAGAATAAAGAAGAATTTGTAAGTGTTAAAGAAGAACTTCAAGATGAAGTAAGAGATGCTGCTGATTCTTGTCCTACTGGAGCGATTGAAATAGAAGAATAATAAAAAAGAGCGACTATTGCTCTTATTTTTTTGCCAAACTATAGACAACTGCTACTTCTTTAGGTGTTAGTTTTCTATATTCTCCACTCTTTAATCCTTTTAAATCAAAGATAAACTCTCTTTCTCTTCTAAGCTTTAAGACAGGAAAACCAACTGCTTCAAACATCTTCTTAACTTCATGATTACGTCCTTCATGTATTGTTACTGTAAGCATAGAAGTATTTGTTTTATAATCTGTTTTTCTTAACTTGACTTTAGCTTTCTCATAAGAAACACCATCTACTGTTACACCATTTTTAATAGTATTAATGGCATCTCCTTTAATAATACCTTTTACTTTAACAATATATACTTTCTCTACCAAATCACTCGGATGCATAAGTATATTTGCAAACTCTCCATCATTAGTAAGTAATAACACTCCTGTTGTATCATAATCAAGTCTACCTACGGGATAGATTCTCTCATTGCATGGTATTAAGTCAACTACAGTCTTCCTTTCCTTATCATCAGTAACACTAGTAATAATACCTCTTGGTTTATTAAGTAGATAATAAACTTTTTTTTCTTTTTCTATTTCTTTACCATTTACTTTAATTATATCTTTGTTAGTTACTTTAGTACCAAGTTCAGTTACCATAACACCATTTACTGTTACTCTACCTTCTTTAATTAATTCTTCAGCTTTACGTCTTGATGTAACTCCTGCATTTGCTATTACTTTTTGCAATCTTTCCATTATTCATCACTCCATTTTAAAGAAAAAGAAGATATTATTCCATTTCTACTAGAGATAGTTTATTATCTTCATGTACAAAGATAAGTGTAGCTTTAGTAGGATAATCCATATCTTCTTTATATTTTAAGGAAACTTCTACTTGATAAGCATTATCATCCGTAAAATCTGTTCCTATAGTATACTCTATATTCTCAACATTTTCAACAGTTACTTCAGTAATTTCTGGTAATTGTTGTTCTCTATTACCATAAATATCATTTTCTACATACTTATAAACTGTATCTTCTGCCTTTTCTAAGAAGTTAGTTTTAGCATTAGTATGAATAAAATCAATACCACCTACATCTGTATTAGCAAGTTTATCATTTAAAGTATAGAAATCCATTATAAACATTTTACTAATCTGTTCAACATAAGCTTCTTCATCAACTTCTTTCTTACTTAAAATGTCTTTTAGTTCTTGAAATGCCTCTTTATATCTATCATTTCTTGTAGATTTAAGGGTATATCCATACTCTTCTATTTCATTTTCAACAGTTGCTGTTTTAACTGCTTTAGGTTTTACACTTTCATAAGCAAGGAATACTAAACCTGCTACTATTAGGATAATTGCTATTATTAATGTTACTTTTACTTTTTTCTTAAGTTTCATAGTTTACTCCCCTCTAATTCTCTTTAGATACGGCTTCTTCTTCACTATTTGGATTAAACAAATCAAAGACAATAGCTTTATTAGAAACATCTAATAATTTTTCAGCATATTCATTATTTTCTGTTATATAATTTTCATCTATTATCTCATCTTTAAGAAGCTTATACTCACCTTTTTGACTATTATAATACATTAAATTAGTTACCCAATTACCATTAGGAAAGACAACAATATTATCATCTTTAGTTTCAAATATATCATGACCTAGAGCATATTTATTATAAAATCCTAACATGTTTCCTAAAGTAGGCATAGCATCATACATACCCATAGTATAATCAACTTGTCCTTTAACAGCACCATCTTTAGTCCAAATTAGTAATGGTACTTTACGATCTAGTTCATAATCAAAGCTATCATATTCTACATAAGTTGGATCTTCTTCAGCTTTAACATCATCAGTTGCAGGATCATAATTATACATTAAGTTAAAATCACTTCTTGGAAGTCTAGCATCATGATCTCCATAAAGTACTACAACAGTATTTTCTAATAATCCAGCTTCATCCATTTCATTAAAGAATTCTCCTAAGGCTTCATCAGCATAATGAACTGATTTGAAGTAATTACCAAGTTTTGTTCCTTCTAAGTATGGAGATTCTATTTCTTCTTCTGTTCCATCTTCATTAGTTATAGTTGTTTTCATTGTAACAGCGAATTCTCCATATTTATCAGTATCAGAGAATGGTGTATGATTTGTTAGTGTTATTAATAATCCATAATATTTATCATGTCCTTCACTTATCTTTTTAATTTTTTCTACTGACTGAGCAAAGAACTCTTTATCTGATAAACCTAGACCAATTACATTTTCATCATCTACATCATATGTCTCTTTACTATAGAACTTATCATAACCAAGTGATTCATGCATAGCACGTCTATTCCAAAAGTCTGCATTATTAGCATGCATACTAAATGTATAATAGCCTTTTTCTTTCATTAAGGAAGGTGTTGCAATATAAGTTCTATCAAAGTAACTTACAAAGGCTGTTCCATTTTGAGTTGGCATTAAACTAGTATTGAAAGTAAGTTCTGTATCACTACTTGTTCCAACACTTACTTGAGAATAGAAATTACTAAAGTATAACCCCTCTTTAATTAATCTATTTAAATTTGGTGTTACTTCTTCTCCATTAAAAGTTCTGTTTATGGCAATTCCTTGCATGCTTTCAGCATGGATTACAATAACGTTACGTCCTTCAAGAACATTAGTATATTCATTTGTATAATCTTGTTCATCAGGTCTATCTTTGTAGTACTCAGTAAATTCTTTTTTAGCATCATCATAACCAAACATAGCGGAAATCTGTGGCCTTATACTTGCAACAATATCATTCCCTTGGTACATATAAATACCAAATCTCATAACAATATATTCTCTATTCCATTGTTTAACAAATCTACTTATCTCAAGACTTGATAAAGAGACTATAAATAAAACAAGAATAATAGCACCAGCGATTATAGTATTTTTAAACTTTCTAATTCTTTTTTCTTTAGTGTAAATTTTATATTTATCTTTTTTTACAAGGCGATGGTAATAATATATAAAGAAAATAAGTGGAAAAACATAGACTAAATCTTTTATTTGTAAAACATTTTCAACTACAGCATCACCTACTTCTCCAATATATTGAGTAAGAGATAACATAGAGACACTTGCAAATGATGTATAGAATGTATAATAAGCTGAGTTAATGGTACAAATAGCTGTAAATATTATTGCCCATACTAATAGATAAACATATCTTTTCTTTCCTTTAAATAAATAAGAAAAAGAACCGATGATAGTAACAACTGCTATATCTGCTATAATAGGTTTAAATGATAAATAATTTTCCATTGTAGGCATAGTAAAAATTCTAAGCAACGTAGAATTTAATACACATATTAAAACATAGACAAGAAAAAGTCTATTATCTTTAAAGAAACTACTTAGCATTTTTTCTTCTTTTATTCTTTTTATATTTTTAATGATTTTATCTTTAGCTTTAATTATTTTTTTCTTCATAATTACCTCACTTCCTAGACATTATAGCATTTTATTATTTATTTTTCAATTTCTCATGTCTAATATAACAAAAATGATAGATTACTTTGTAAATTATTAGAAGTATAAAGATAATATTACTAAATAAAACTATTACAAACATATTATCATGTTGATAGATATTAGCTGTATTAGTTAAAGAAAGGTTATTAGTAATAGCATTAGAGATAAAGATAGTAAATAGGAAAAGATGAAGAATTGTAAATGTATATGTTATTATTTTATTTAATTTGGTTAACTTTTCTTTAAAGAGTGTATATATTAATAGAACTAAAGAAATTATAGCACTTAAGATATAAAAGATAATATTAGGAAAATAAAAGCTTCTCATTATAGTTTTTGTTATTTCACTTAATACTGTCATCATATCTTCTGAAAAGTAGAATACTAATAATGAAAAAAAGAAAATTATTAATGAAGTTAAAATTATTTTTACTTTTTTATTTTGTCTTCTTTCATTATATAGTATAAATATATATAGTATAATAAATATTAGTAGAATTTCAATCGTTAGAAATGATTGAAATGGAAGTGTTATAAAGGTTATTAGTTGTTCTATTATACTTAAATCCATAAATATTTCCCCTTTTATTCTTATATTTCTTCAAAAATGTAAATTGTTTGATTATAATCATCATTATGAGTACAGGTAATTAGGGTTAAGGTTTTAATAGTTGGATTACGATATATTGCTACTGTTCCTGTTTTAGCTTGATTATATATTTTTGTTAAACGATAATTATAGGTAGTAGCATTATAACTAACACTTGCTTCATCTCCTATTTGCAATTTATATAGTTTATCAAAAAAGGAAATATAGGCGTTTCCTGAATGAGCCATTAGAATGAAATTACCCATTGGTACGTCAGGATAATCAGCTTCGTTAGCTATTGTTATATTATAATTAATATTGTTATATCTTGATTCTTTAGATACAAAACCTCTTTTTAAATTAATAGTTGGTATTGATAATTGTCCTATATATGAGTAGGTGGCTTTTTTATCGTTTTCTTCTGCTATTTCTGTATTTTCTTGAGTTACTTCTAAATTCTCAGTATTGACATCACTAATAGTTATATTTTCACTATTAATATTTAACTGGAAAATAGCAAGTCTCATTTCTTCAAATACTTCTTCTTTTATTTTTTTCATGGGAGTACTAAAAAATATTATAACTCCTACTATAAGGAAGAAAAAGCCAACCTTAAAAAGTTGGCTTTTTATGTTTTTATTTTTTCTTTGCATTTTTTGGTCCTTTAGCCATAACTATTAAGACAATACCTGCGATTATAATCAATGCCCCTATTCCATATACTAAGAATGAAGTGCTATTAGTGTCTGGAACATTAATAGTTGGAGCCTTTAGATAAAATGTTGTAGGTGTAGATACTTTTTCAAGCTTTCCTAGTAAAGCTCTTTGTGCTAATGAATTATTTGGTTCATATATGTAGGCATCATAATTATTAGAAAAGTATCCTACAATAGTGATTGGTAAATTAAAGTCATTATTTTGAGTTGCACTAACTGGTATTCTTACTTTGAAACCTTCATTAGCATTTATAAGACCTGTTATAGGATTACCATTAGCATCAAGTACTTCTATATTACTTGAATTATCAGTAAGTTGAACACTATAATTTTCGAAAGTTGAATTACTACCAATTGGAGTTATTAAACTAGTTTCGATGTAATCTCCTATAATACTATAACTAATATTATCTTCATTAACAGTTATATAACTATCTGTACTACTATTATCTTGATAAGCTTTGGCACCTGTTACTAGATTATTAATTATAGTACCATAAGTTGAGTCATTAATTGTTTGTTTCTCATCTGCTGTAAAGTTATAATCTGTTCCATTCACTACATCAATGTAATACCAAATTGCTACTTGAGCTAAGTAATAATTCATAGTTTCAGTTGTCTGTCCACTAGGTACAGTTAAATTATTATTTTCTACAATATTATCATTTAATATAATGTAAATTAGACCAGGATAGCTGTTAACAATGTTTTGTGAATCAAGTGAAACTTGACTTTTTATTGATGCACCTTTTGTATATATTATATTATCAGCCATATCTTTTTTTCTATCAACACAATATATAAAACTTATTTCATTACCTTTATTATATTTTTTTCCATCTGTATCAGATAGTTCACCATTTTCATCTTCAATAGCTTCATATCCAGAAAATTCCCAAGGCAAACCTATACCTGGAATTAAATTATTATTAACTGGTCGGGTATCATTGTCACCATTTACTACATCAGAAATAAATTTATCTGGTACTTCTGTTAGAAATCCTGCCGCATAACTTTCTTCATTACTAATAAATATTCCCACTACTAGTAATACTGCTAATAAACAGCAAGAAATAATACCTATTTTTTTCACATCGCTCATTGCTTTGTCCATTTTATCTTGACTTCTTTTTTCTTTACTTCTTTTTATTTGTCTTTTTGAACTCATTTTAGAACTCATATAATCACCTTACCTTATAGCAAGTATAGCAAAAGGAATTGCTTTTTTCAAGAAATTTCAAATATTCTTTCAAGATTAAATTCTTTGTTGTCAATATTTGTATACAAACTTGCTAGTATATCTCCTTCTTTTATTTCATCGCCTATTTCTTTTTTTATAATAATTCCTGCATTATAATCAATTTTATCATCTTTGTTTTTTCTACCTGCTCCTAGGCTTTCACTTAATTTTGCTATAGATAAAGCATTTATATCTTTTAAAATTCCACTTTTGTTAGCTTTTATATTATAAACTTTAGCATCTATTTCAAGATTATCTATATCACCATGTTGATATTTAATAAATTCTAAAAACTTATTTAGTGCTTTACCGGTCTTTATATTTTCTTTTACTTCTTTCATAGCAGCTTCTGTACTTATTCCTTTACCCATTGATACCATTTTACTAGCTAACTCAAGTGATAAATCTAATAGTTTTCCTTTCTCTTTACCTTTTAATACATCAAGTGCTTCTAAAACTTCTAATTTATTTCCTATATTATGTCCTAGGGGTCTATCCATATTAGATATAACAGTTCTTACTTCTTTTTGATAATATGTACCTATTTTTATAAGTAAACTTTCTAATCTTTTGGCATCTTCCATAGTCTTAATTAAAGCACCATTACCTACTTTGATATCTATTACTATCTTATCTGCACCACCTGCTATTTTCTTACTCATAATACTACTAGCGATTAGAGGAATAGAATTAGTTGTTGCGGTAACATCACGAAGAGCATATACTTTCTTATCAAGAGGTGCTAAATCTTTAGTTTGACTAGTTATAACAATACCAATCTCTTTAGCTTGCCTTCTTATTTTCTCTTCTGTTAGATCAACTTTAAAACCTGGTATTGATTCTAATTTATCTATAGTTCCTCCTGTATATCCTAATCCTCTTCCACTCATTTTTATAACAGGAACATTACAACTAGCGACTAAGGGTGCAACTATTAGAGTTGTTTTATCTCCTACACCACCAGTTGAATGTTTATCTACTTTAATAGCATCAATAAAACTTAAATCTAAAACTTCTCCACTTCTAATAAAGATATCAGTTAGAGCGAATATTTCGCTATCGCTCATATCATTAATACATATAGCCATTAGAAAAGCACTCATTTGATAATCTTTTACTTCATCTTTTAGATAGCCCATGAAAATGGTTTCTAGTTCTTCTTTAGTTAATTCATAGTTATTTGCTTTCTTATTAATTATATCTAGTATCATAGTTAATCACCTATTTTAATAATAATTAAAAGAGTCTTAAATTACAAGACTCTTAACAAGATTTTACATTATTTGTATCAATTTAAAAATGCTTGCTTTTTATTTTTTCAATTAAAGGATTAGTTTTAGAATAATAATTCATATTCCATAACTTACCATTAATATAATAAGCTTCTAATCTTATACCATTTAGCTCTGCTACTTTATCATGTAATTTTAATGAAGGATTATTAAAGTTAAATACTGCACTAGTTACACTTGCATATCCTATAGAAAAAAGTTCATCATAAAATCTATTTATAACTGTTGTTCCTAAACCATGACGTTGTAATTTTGGATCTATTCCAATTTCGATTTCTGCATTTTTTCCATTAGCATTGTTTCTTAATATATTAATATATCCTGAATAATCATTATTTTCATTTAAAATAATATAACTGTAATTCATTAGAACTTTGGAAAGTCCATAATTACCATTGCCTTTTTGGAGAAAATATTTATCTTCCCCAAGAGGAATTGTAAATTTTTCTCTATTTTGCATTGCTTTAATATGAGATTCTAACACTTTATTTAAATCAATATTTTTTTCTTCTAATATTTTTGGAGATACTAATTTATAGCCATTGTCTAATTCAATCTCTTTAGATAATTCTTTTTTTTCAGTTTCTAATAGAAATAGAGAAATTGAATTATTTTTGGGAATAATAACATCTTTTTCTTTTGTCATATTTGGAAGGTGCTGAAACATTAGATTAGATTCAATATTATCTTTATTAATAGCACTGAAAGGAATTTGTCCGTAATAATTCATATTAGTTTTATCTACTATATCTAGCATATCTTTATTGCTACTATTTACTGATAATGTAATATTATGGATATTTGAATTATGTAGATAATTAATGTATTCATCAATTATATAACTAGATAATTCTCTAGATATATCACTTCCTAAACTTTTATCTAAAAATATATTTAGATTGGCTCTTCTATTTGACCAAATTAAATTACTCAAACCTATTATTCCTATAACTCTATCGCTACTTTTTATTGTAAATGGCATTTGTAATTTAGGAATTTGATAATCTTTTGAAAACTTATCTAAAGTTTCTTGAGATATTCCTTCTACTAGTAACTTACTAGGAATAATAATATTACTTTTAGGAATTAGCTTACTTCTTTTTGTTTCTAGCAAATCTTTTGTTTTATAAATAATGTCTTCTACATTAATTATATTTAATGATTCATATAAATATTTTTTAAATTCTTCTAGGATCTCATCTTTATCAGTTTTATGTAAATTAGTGTTTACTTCTATTCTTATAGAAGTAGTCCTATTTTTTTCATCAATATTAAATAGACCAATGTATCCAATATATTTACCATCTTTAGTAGTAATCGTTGCTCTATAACTCGTTGGCATACTATTTAAAATATCATCTACTTCTTCACTCGAAAAATGTGAATTGTTTTGAATTAATGTTTTTGTCATATCTAAATAGGCATCAAAACTTCCTATTAGATATTTTTCTGTTTCTAATTTGGCAATAAATTTTTGATTCATAAGGGCCTCCATTTAAATTAAATATATTATATATTATATATTATATATTATATGTATGTAAGTTTACAATATTATTTTCCTAACTAAAAAGAGATTAATTATCTAATCCCTTGTTTATTATATCGATTACCTTTTTTGGATTTTCAATAATGGCTTGATGAATATTTTCAAGTTTACGTATTTCAGCAATAAACTCTATTTCTTCTTTAGCCATATTAATAACTTTTTTACTTTTGCCTTTTTCTTTAACAGGACTATCATACCCCAATAGATAGTCTACATCTACATCTAAAACCTTTCCTAATTTTGTTAATGTGTCTAAAGTTGGGGTTCTCGTGCCATTTTCATAACAACAAATACTTACTTTTGTAACATTTACACGCTCGCCCAACTCTCGTTGCGTTAATCCATTAGATATACGCAACTCTTTTAAACGTTTACTTAAAAGCATATTTGTCTCTCCTTATTTAATTATTTATTAAAATATAAATCTTTTTTCTAGCAAAAGTCAACCGTTATTTTGAAAATATTGAAAAATAAGCAAAAAAATAACTAATTATCGATATTTTTGACATCGGTTTTCTTCTTATTTGACAGGAATGTGACTTTGTCTGCAACTACTTCTAGAAAGTATCTAGAACCTTCTTCTGTCTTAATAATATTACTTTGTAAACGTCCTCTAATACCTACTATATCACCAACTTTACAATATTCTTTAGTAAGTTTAGCTTTCTCTTCCCAAAGAGTGCAATTTATAAAGTCTGTTTCATATACACCGTCCATATTCTTAAAGGAACGTGGTACTGCTAAAGAAAGTGTTCCTACTTTCTTACCAGATTCAGTTTCTTTGATATCAATATCTTTAGTTAGACGTCCTACTATAATTAAGCTATTTAACATATAATTCCTCCTTTCGCAACTAAGGTAACATAGTTTTAAAATCCATGCAAAAAGAGAAAACTAAAAATTCAAGACTTTTTTACTCTGATTTTTCAATTTTCACTGGGCACTTTTTAAAAATTCAGAGCTAAAATTTCTTGAATTTACAAAATTACAAGTTTTTTTTCAAAATTTGATTTAGTTCAACGGCATACTCCATTGGTAGTTCTTTTCTAAACTCTTCTAAGAAGCCTAAGACTATTAGTTCTTCACAAATTTCTTTAGGTATTCCTTTACTTTCAAGATAAAATATATTAGCATCATTTATTTTAGAAACAGTCGCTTCATGTTCAATGGTACTACTATTATTAGAGACTATATTTGTAGGTACAGTATCACTAATACTATCTTTATCTAGTATTAATGTGTCGCATTTTATCATAGAGTATGAGTTAGTGGCATCTTCTTTAATTTTAACATCACCTCTATAACTGGCATTACCTCCACTTCTAGCGATACTTTTAGATATTATTTTACTGTTTGTATTCTTACCTAGATGAATCATTCTAGCACCTGTATCTTGAATTTGATTATTACTTGCAACAGCGATACTAATACATGTACCAGTAGAATTATCTCCTTTTAGAATACAACATGGATATTTCATAGTTAGTTTACTTCCAATATTACCATCAATCCACTCCATGGTACCATTTTCTTCTACTAAGGCTCTTTTAGTAACTAGGTTGTAGACATTAGGAGCCCAGTTTTGAATAGTTGTATAACGGCATTTACTATTCTTTCCTACGTATATTTCTACAACGGCTGCATGAAGTGAAGAAGTAGCATAAGTAGGAGCGGTACATCCTTCTATATAGTGAAGCTCACTATCATCATCTACTATGATTAGAGTTCTTTCAAATTGTCCCATTCCTTTACTATTAATTCTAAAGTAACTTTGTAATGGTCTATTTAGTTTAGTATGAGGAGGTATATAGATAAAACTTCCACCTGAGAAAACAGAACTATTTAAGGCTGCATACAAATTATCAGTATTTTTAACAATCTTACCAAAATACTTTTTTACAAGATCAGGATATTCTTTAATAGCATTATCAATGGATGTAAAGATTACTTTTTTATCTGTAAGTTCTTTAAGCATATTATGGTAGATTACTTCACTTTCATATTGGACTCCCATACCATCCATATATTGTTCACTTTCAAGTACACCTAATTTATCTAATTCACTTTTAATTGGCTTCATAACTTTAGACCAGTCATCAGTTAGTTCATCAGTTGCACTCTTATAATAGATAATATCATCATAATTAAGTTTAAACTTAGGTCCAAAAGGTAATGTTTTATTCATCTTTTCAAAGTATTCATATGATTTTATTCGATAATCTTTTACCCAAGTATCTTCTTTTTTATGAGTTGATATCTTTATTATATTATCTTTAGTTAGTCCTTTAATCTCCACTTGTTTCCTCCTTTAGAATCTTTTTAATTGTATCGACAGGAAGAAGAGCACAGTGTTTTCTATTAGGTTGCATATAGATAGTATCATAGGCCATAAGTTCTCCTAGTTTTTCTTCATCATAGTCTTTTTCATCTATTAAATGTTCATAGTTTTCTATTAAATCTTTAACATCACTAACACTCTTTCCTATTATCTTTCTTAAGAAAATAGAGGTAGCAGATGTTGAGATAGCACATGCTTCTCCATCAAAGTTAGCATCTACTACAATTCCTTCTTCTATTTTTAGTTCAATATCGATATTATCAATACAAGATTCATTATTAGTATTCGCTTTTTTATACCCAGCTTCATTTTTCAAACCTTTATGATAAGGATTATTATAATTATCTAGTATTACTTCTCTTTTTAATTCTGCATCCATGATTACTCCTCCTACAATATTATCTTAAATAAATCATCTGACTTTTCTAATGCTTCAACAAGTTTATCTATTTCCTCTTTAGTATTATAAAAGTATAAACTAATTCTACAAGTATTTTTAATATTTATTTCATCTTTTAAAATTTTGGCACAGTGATTACCTGCTCTTACACAAATATTATAGTGGTCTAGATAGATAGCAGTATCTTGACTAAATATTCCTTCTAGATTGAATGCTAAAATACCACTATCACTATTTTTATTATATAAAATTACTTTAGTATTACTTTCTAGTTTAGAAACAAGATATTTCTTTAGTTTTTTTTCATATTCATAAATTTTATTCATACCAATACTTTGTAAGTAATCAATGGCAGCTCCTAGTCCTATTACTTCGGCGATAGGAGGAGTTCCTGCTTCAAATCTTGTAGGAATGCTTTTATATTCAACTTCTCCTGTTACTTCAAAGTATTGATTCATACCACCACCGTATTCTATAGGTTTCATCTTTTCTAAATATTCTTCTTTAGCATAAAGTACTCCTACTCCTGTTGGTCCTAACATCTTATGACCTGAGAATGTTAAAAAGTCAATATCATCTTTAATAACATCTGTTTTCATATGAGGAACACTTTGGGCTCCGTCTACTACTAATATTATGTTATGTTTGTGAGCGATTTTACTTATTTCATGAATATCTCTTACATCTCCTACTACATTAGTAATACTTGCAATAGAGATTACTTTAGTCTTTTCTGTTATCGAAGTAGTTAATGCTTCCCTAGTTAATTCATGATTATCATTTAGAGGAATATAACTTATCTTTATATTTTTTATTTTAGATAGTTCTAACCAAGGTAAGACGTTTGAGGCATGTTCACTTTTAGTAAGTAGGACTTCATCTCCTTCATTTAAATAATCTTTCATAAAACCAAAGACTATCTTATTAAGTGAGTCTGTTGCACCACTAGTAAAAACTATCTCTTTACTACTTTTAGCATTTATAAAGTCTTTTACTTTATCTCTAACCTTCTCATATTCTTCACTTGCTTTTAAAGATATTTTATAATCTCCTCTATGAATATTCGCTCCATAGTTATAGTAATAATCATTCATCGCTTCAACTACACATTTTGGTTTTAGAGTAGTCGCTCCATTATCAAAATATATTATGTTATTGTTTAAAACAGGAAAATCTTCACGATTAATAATAATCACCTCCCTTGTGTACTTTACTTTCTTCCAAAAATATCTGGTGTACCACCAATAAATTCTATTTTTCCATCATTATATACAACAGCTTGACTATCTTTTATGGCATATACTTTGAACTCATTATCTTCTAAAACTCTTTCAAAAAAGTCTTTAGTCCACTTTTTACGGTCTTCTCTCATGTAATGGGGAATTATATTGAAATCTACTAAGTTGAGTTCTTCATGAGTTTTAGCAAGTTCTTTATCTTGGGGATAACGTTCTTCCCAAAACTTCTCGCTTGTAATTTTTCTGCCAAGAACAATTGAACCTGCTGATGTCCCCATTATAACTTTTGTATTACTTATATTCTTAATTATATCTATAGTATCAGTTTCTCTAAAAAGCTTTTCTAATAAATGTTGTTTGCCTCCAACTATATAAATTAAATCTGCCATGTTTAGACGTTTATTTATCTCTTCTTTGGTGTATGCTCTAAAGTTAATAAAATCTATAATACCACCAATATATTTTTCAATGTTAGATAATTCTTTTATTAACCATCTTTTATCTTTTGTACCATCAAGTCCTACATAGGCTTCATTAATTATAGCAATGTTTATTTCTTTTAGAGGCTTTCCTACTAATTTTTCTACTTCTTTAGCAATTTCGTCAGTAGTAAATCCTTGTGATGCTAAAACTAATTTCAATGTAATCACCTCCTCGTTACTTTATCTAAAATATTATCAAGTACACTTTCATAATCAATTGGTAGTTCTACCACTTTCATAAAGCCATTTAATAAGAGATTAAATGATTCTTTTTTACTTATTCCCTTTGTTTCTAAATAGAATAATAATTTTTCATCAAAAGGTCCTGTGTAAGCGGAATGATTGGCAATAGAATCAAATTCATCTATAAAAAGATTTGGTTTTATTGAACTTTTTCCTTCATCTAAATTAATTATTCTACTAGATTGATTACATATTGAACCTATCATACCCTTTTTAATATAACCATTGACACTAAACTTTAAATCTCCTTTACCATAACTAATTCCATGACATGTAACATTACTTGTTGTTTCTTTATTTTTATGATAAACATTTACTTCGTTAGTTATCTTTTTATCAGTAACAGTCATTTCATAAAAGTCTAGTTTAGCATTATTATAGATATTAATATTAACAGTAATACTTTCCGTAGTAATATTATAAATAGTTGTAGAGTTTAAAATATTGAAATCAACTTTTATATTATTTTTAGTTACAAGATATAGTTTTACATTATCACTTTCAACACTTATAGTAGTATCTTTATCTAGTTCTAATTTAAAGGTGCCTTCTTTACTAAAACTTATAGCACTATCTAATAATATATTATTCATAATTTTCACTAGGCTCCACTTCATTTACCCCGGTAAAACCTGTTTTTTCTATTTGTTTAGCAAGAGTAATATCTCCTGTTTTAACTATCTTACCAGCTTTCATCTCATGGACATAATCTGGTTTAATTAAATCTAGAACTCTACTATAGTGAGTAATAATTAGAACACTTGTATCTTTATTTTCTTTTAAGTAATCATTAATATTATTTGCAACTACTTTTAGACTATCTACATCTAGTCCACTATCTAATTCATCTAAGATAATAAAACTAGGTGTTAAGACTTTTAATCCTAAGACTTCATTTTTCTTTCTTTCTCCTCCAGATAAACCTTTATTAATAGATCTATGCATAGCATCTTTTGGTAGATTTAGGGAGTCTAATTCTTTTTTCATCTTAGTAATAAAAGAATATAGATTAGTATCACTACCACGTTCTTTTAAAGCAGTTCTTAGGGCTTCACTATTACTTACACCATCGATAATAGATGGATCTTGCATAAGTAAATATATACCTAGTCTTGCTATTTCATCAGTTGTTAAATCATTTAGAGTCTTTCCATTATAAGTAATAGAACCACTTTCTATAACATAATCAGGATGATGCATTATTGCTTTTGATAAAGTACTCTTACCTACTCCATTAGGTCCCATAATAGCATGTATTTCTCCTTTATCGATAGTAAGAGAAAAATCTTTTAGAATCTCTTTATCAGTATCTTTTATTTTTACATTTAAATTATCTATTTTAAACATATTATCACCCTTTCTAATTGTATGATAAATTATATTATTAAATTGTCAATATTTATGTTAAAAGACATGCTTAGTATAACACATAATTGCTTATATTTAAAGGATTTGATAAAATAATAGATAGGAGATATAGAAAGATAGTGGTTTTTATGTATAACAAAAAAATGAATAGATTAATGATAGGACAAGCATTGCTTTTTGGACTTGTTATTATCTTTTTTGGAATTATCATTGTTAATGAGAAAGTACCTAGTTTAAAGTCTAAAAATGTAGAAGAAGATATCAATACTTATTTTGAAGAAAATTATAATGATTTAGATGTATCTAAAGGTAATTTAGAATATAATAAAGACGATAACAGTTTTAGCATTACCTATTATGATAAAGATTATAAAGAGTTAAACTTTACTATTACATATTTAAATAATAAGATTACTGATAATTATAAAGAAAACTATGTAAAAGGAAAAGATGTTCTTAAGAGGGCAAGTAAAGATGTATTAGATAAATATAAAGATATTTTTTCTAATACTAATTATGAAAAGATAAAAGTAGAGTTTAAAGATTTAGATGAGTATAGTAAAGCTGAAGTGGTGGATATTTTAGAAGGTAATATTTTTAATACGGGATATTACTCAGTTAGTTATTATGTTAAAGTAGATAGTTTAGATGAAGTTTATCTTAATAATTTAATTAATAGTTTTAATACTATTGCTGCTGATAATGGTTTGGTTACAAATAATTATAGTGTTACTTTTGATAATAATGGTATAATAAAGATAGTTGAAGGAGGAAATTTTAATGAATGATTGTTTATTCTGTAAAATAATTAAAGGAGATATTCCATCTTATAAAGTCTATGAAGATGATAAAGTATTAGCTTTCTTAGATGTTAATCCTAATAGTGATGGTCATACTTTAGTAATACCTAAAGAACATTATGAAAATTTATTTGAGACACCTAATGAGTTAATTATTTATATGATAGATACTATTAAGACTCATATTTATCCTATATTAAAAGAGAAACTTAATATTGATGGTTTAACTATTTGTCAAAATAATTATTATGGACAAGATGTTAAACATTATCATATTCATTTAATACCAAGATATGATAGTGATAGTTTTAAATGTACCTTTGATGAAAATAGTGTTAGTAAATTAGACGATGTGTATGATAAGTTTAAAACTGAGTAGAAATTTTTACTCAGTTTTACTGTTTAATATTTTTCTTATTTCTTAAAGTTTTACGGTTATAATCGCAAAACTTTTTATTTTTCTGTTTTTTGCGACTACAGACTATTTTAAAAAGAAACTAAAGATGAAATCAGTAATTATTAATATTAAAAGAATTATAGAAATAAATTTAGGAATTTTTTCTATAAACTTATCTGTTAGAGGCTTTACTACATATAAGAATATTAGACATGCAGTTCCCCATACTAGGCTTACTTCTAAAGATATATATTTACCAAAATTATATTTCATGTCAGTATAATCCCAAAAACTTTTGTGAAAAATAAACTCTGTTAAATGTCCTCCTACTAGTTCTATAATTGTTAATATTGCTGTAACACTTATAAATAAGATAATTATTTTTTGCCATCTTTTTATCTTTAAATTATTAAATATTAATCTTGTTAGAAAAATCATAATAATTACACCAAAACCATAAATAGGCATCCATGGTCCATAAAAAGGATTACTAGTAAAATCTCCTGTCAATATTAACTGTAATATATTCTCATAAATAAATCCTAAGATAGCGAAAAAAAGAAAATTATTTAAATAATAATACATAGTATCACGCTCTTTTCTATATTATTATTAACAATTTTCTTTATATAATACAAAAAGAAACTCTAAAAAAGAGCTTCTTAATTAATAACTCATGCAAGAACCTAAGATGATAGCTAGTAAGATATATAATACAATTATAATTAGAAAACTATTTCTTGGTCTTGATGAACAGCAGCTAGTAGTTACTGTTTGATTATTTGAACAAGACATTTTTACACCTCCTTTTTATACCTTAGCAGACAGCACCTATTATAATAACTAGTAAGATAAATAATACTAATATAATAGCGCTGTTTGAATTACAATTACCCATAACTTAATCCTCCTTTTTTCTAGTGTTCACATTATTCTATGGTAAATATTAAAAAAGTGTGATAAATTTGCTTTATTTTGTTTGCAAGTTAGGTAAGATAATGCTATGATATTTATTGAATTGATAAGGAGACTCTTATAATAAAATCAGATAGTTAAATTCTACAAAAAATGCTAGA
>CAMMQC010000004.1 GCA_946498975.1 uncultured Mycoplasmatota bacterium | reverse complement strand
AATTTAAAGTAAAAAGATAGACATTATTTATCTATCTCTTGACTGAACTGTAACTGTATGTCAATAAAAATTAATAAAATGTATTGACTAAAAAAACACTTTGTGGTAATGTAAGCTTAAGCACTGAGAAGTGTTTTTCTTTTAGAAAAAATATAAAGGAAGATGTGTATATGGCAAAGAAAAAAGAAGAAACTAAAGAAATGAAAAAGGATTCTTTAAAAGAAGCATCTAAAAAAGAAAATAAAAAAGCTTCTTCTAAAGAAAAAAAGAAAGAAAAGGGAAATATATTTACCAAAATAGCTAACTTTTTTAGTGGTGTAAAAACAGAATTTAAAAGAGTAAAATGGCCTTCAAGAAAAGAAATGGTTAAATACTCTATTGCCACTATAATATTTATTATTTGTTGCTCATTATTTTTCTATTTAATAGATGTAATAATAGCAGCACTTCATTCATTAGGTAAATAGGAAGGAAATGGTTATGGAAAAACAATGGTATGTCGTTAATACTTATTCAGGACATGAAAAGAAAGTTCAAGAAAAACTTTTAATGCGTGCTGAATCAATGAATATGCAAGATTATATATTTAGAGTAATTGTTCCAGAACAAGAAGAAACTGAGATTAAAGATGGAGTTAAAAAGACTAAAGTAAAAAAACTATTCCCAGGATATATCTTAGTAGAAATGATTATGACAGATGAAGCTTGGTATATAGTTCGTAATACTCCAGGAGTTACAGGATTTATCGGATCAAGTGGTAAAGGTGCTAAACCTACACCATTACAACCTAGTGAAGTAGACCATATCTTAAGAAATATGGGTATTAGCAGAATTGATATTGATAAAGAATTACAACCTGGTACTAAAGTTAAAATCATTGGTGGACCATTCACAGGAATGTATGGAGTTATCGAAGAAGTTGATAGTGCTAATGAGAAAATTGTTCTTAATGTTGATTTATTTGGACAAGAAACTCAAGTTGAAGTTGAATTAACTCAAATAGAAAAAGCATAGTTTTCTCTTGTCAAACAAGAAAAAATATGCTATTATTTAGGGGCTATATTAATTTTATATATAGATTAATATTAGTGGGAAGCAAAAAGTGCATAAAATGCAAAATGTTGGGATTAAACAATCCTGATATTGAAAAGCTATTATAACCACTCGCGAAAACGAGTAAGAAAGGATGTGTTTTTCGTGGCAAAGAAAGAAGTTGTAAAGAAAATAAAGTTACAAATACCTGCAGGAAAAGCAACACCAGCTCCACCAGTTGGTACAGTTTTAGGACCTGCCGGAATTAACTTACAAGAATTCTGTACAAAATATAATGATGCAACAAGAGATAAAATGGGAGATATTTTACCAGTTGAAATTTCTATTTATGAAGATAGAAGCTTTGACTTTGTAATTAAAACTCCACCAGCAGCATTCTTAATTAAGAAAGTTGCTAAAATCAATAAAGGTTCAACTAAAGGAAAGAATGAAACAGTTGCAACCTTAACAGATGCCCAAGTAACAGAAATCGCTGAAACTAAATTACCAGATTTAAACTGCTATGACTTAGAAGCAGCTAAGAAGACAGTAATTGGAACTGCTAAAAACATGGGTGTTGCCGTTGAAACAAAAGAAGAAAATTAAAAACTAAACATATAGGTTATACCTATGTGGGAGGATGTAACACTAATTGCTTACCCGAATAACCACATAAGGAGGAAAAATAATGAAAAGAAGAAGTAGAAAATATAGTGAAGCTGCTACTAAAGTAGAAAAGAACAAACTATATACTAAAGAAGAAGCAGTAAAATTAGTTAAAGAAACTAGTATTACTAAGTTTGATTCTTCAGTAGAAGTTGCAATGAACTTAAATCTTGATACTAAAAAAGCTGATCAACAACTAAGAGGTGCTATTGTTCTACCAAAAGGAACAGGTAAAACAAATCGTGTTTTAGTAATTGCTAAAGGTGATAATGCTAAAAAAGCTACAGAAGCTGGAGCAGACTATGTTGGAGATCAAGATTATTTAGATAAAATTGCTAATGAAAATTGGTTTGAATTTGATACTATGATTGCAACTCCAGATATGATGCCTTTACTTGGTAAGTTAGGACGTATCCTTGGACCAAAAGGATTAATGCCTAACCCTAAAACAGGAACTGTAACAACAGATGTTGCTAAAGCTGTATCTGATGCAAAAGCAGGACGTGTTGAATACCGTACAGATAGTTTTGGTAATATCCATACTATCATTGGTAAAGTATCATTTACTGAAGAAGACCTATTAGCAAACCTAAATGCTGTAGTTAGCCAAATCATCAAAATTAAACCTGCTACAGTAAAAGGAGACTATATTAAAAATATATCTATTTCATCTACTATGGGTCCTGGAATTAAGATTCAAATTAATTCTTTTGACAAATAGAAGATTATAGAATATAATAAGAAAGAAATCAGTTAACAAGTACCCAAGACAGTAGGTAAAAACGTAAATCCTACCGAGGACTAATTACTATAAATAAAAGTTCTTGGGGAAAATCTCGAGAACTTTTAACTTTCTAGGGACTATTTAAACTGACTAAAAATAGGAGGGAAAAATGGCTAATCAAAAAATCTTAGCAAAGAAGCAAGAAGTTATTGATGAAATCAAAGATAATGTTAATAATAGTGCGACTTTCGTATTATTTGATTATCGTGGTCTAACAGATGCTGAGATTAAAGAGCTAAGACGTGCCCTAAGAGATGCAGGTGCTACTTATAAAGTATATAAAAATACTTTAATGGCTAGAGCATTCAATGATTTAAACATTGATGTTAAAGAAGCTTTAGAAGGACCAAGTGCATTTGCTTATAGTACTGACCAAATAGCTCCAATCAAAGTATTATCAGATTTTGCTAAAGATCATGAGAATTTAACATTAAAGATTGGTTATGTTGATGGAGAAGTTGCAGATCAAGCTAAACTTAGTGAATATGCAAAGATTCCATCAAGAGATGGCTTACTTACTATGCTTGCAGGTGGTATGATAGGACTTGTTCGCGACCTATCTATCTGCTTAAATTTATATAGTGAACAAAAAGAAGAAAATTAATATTAGAGGAGGAAAATAAACATGGCTAAATTAACAAAAGAAGAATTTATTAGCTCATTAAAAGAAATGAATCTTTTAGAAATTAAAGAATTAGTAGACGCAATGAAAGAAGAGTTTGGTGTAGATCCATCAGCTGTTGCAGTTGCTGCTCCAGGAGCTGCTGGTGCTACAGAAGATGCTGCTCCATCTACAGTTACAGTATCAATCACTGATGCAGGAGCTACTAAAGTTGCAGTAATCAAAGTAGTTCGTGAAATTACAGGACTAGGATTAAAAGAATCTAAAGATTTAGTTGATAATGCTGGTTCACCAATTAAAGAAAACATTTCTGTTGAAGAAGCTAATGAAATCAAAGCTAAATTAGAAGAAGCTGGTGCTACTGTTGAAGTTAAGTAATTAGCTTCTTTTTTTATGTAATTTTATCTACTTTTGTGTTAAACTTATCATAAGGAAGGTGAAAGTAATGGAAAATAAGAAGAGTAAAACGGGGTTACATGTTTTTGTAGGCATATTATTAGGAATAATAATTTGTGGAGGAGTAGTATTTGCAACATATAGTCTAGGTTATTTAACATTCGGGACACAAGAAGATAATAATGATATTACAGAAAAAGAAGCTACTAAAGATGATAATAATACAAACCATGAAGATTTTATTAATAACTTAGGATTTGAAGAGTCAAAAATAACTAATAAAGATTCAAACAATTATAAATTATCAAGAGAATTTGATGGTATAGTTGCTAGTTTAGATGAATCAAAGACTATAGTAACAATTAGATTTTATTCTAATATTACTGGTGGCTTTGATATGTACTTACCAGAAGGATATGATGATGACTACTTTAATACAACTAAAGAAATACACTTTTCTAAACAACTTAAAGATATTTATATTGGAGGATTTGGTACAGATTTTAGTAATGATACTATTTTGTTTTTAATGGAAGATGGAACTGTAGAATATTTACCTATTAGAAATAACTTACAATATAATCCAGATAATTTGAAGTCATACGGAGCCTTGCCAGAATTAACGGATATAGTTATATTTTATGATTCAAATAAAGAAGAAACAGGATCAACTGTACTAGCTCAAAAGTCTGATGGTACAATATATGATTTACAACCAATAGTAAGTGCTACAGGAAATTATAATTATTAATAAGCGAAGTTAAGTAATTAGCTTCTTTTTATTTTTTTGAATTTTTCGTAAATTTAATCATAAAGTTTACACCTATAACTTATTTTGCCGTTTTTTTTTCTTTTCGTTTGTGATAAACTTAATAATAGAGGAGGTATAGAAATGGCAAAAAAGGAGAAGAAAAAATGCAATGTTGGTCTTAATATCAGTATAGGATTATTACTAGCTTTATTCATATGCATAATTGCATATATTGGTGTATATAGTGCTAATTGGAAAGTGCATAGTGAAGAAAGAATTAAAGCTGAAGAATCAGGAAATAATACAGAAAGTGAAAGTTCAAGTTATTCCTTAGAGTTTGATAACAGTAATATAAGTAATGGAGGAGAAAACTCATATACTATAGCAGACTATAGTGGAACTATTGATGTTAGTATTGATGAAACAGGAAAAGTTGCTACATTAAGCTATAATAGAAAAACACTATCTGATACATACCTTTTAAATTGGGACCTAACTGGTGTAGAGGAAGGTGTTTTGGAAAGTCAAACAATAACTTTCAATGGCAAAGTAAATGATGTTTTATTTAGTAGTATCGGACAAGATGCAACAGGTGATGCCATCTTATTCTTAATGGAAGATGGAACAATTGCTTATATTCCTGTATATCAATCGTTGACAACTAATGGAGTAGAAGGGCTTACAACATATCAAACTATATCAATTATAAAAGATATTGTTAAATTTTACACAGCCAATGTAGCATCTGGAACAAGTAGTAGTGTTACTGTATTAGCTCAAACTAAAGATGGAACACTTTATGACTTAGGACCAATAATAAACAATACAAGTAATAATCAGTAGAAGAGGAAGCAAACCTCTTTTTCTTTTAAATAAAACTTGCTATACTTAAACAAAGGAGAAAATTATGGAACTTAAAATTATTTATTCAAAAAGAGAAGATGGTATCATGTCGGATGATGAAATATTTTATCCTAATTTAACAGAAAAAGAAAGAAAAAATAGGTTTGAATTAAATAAGAAGAACTTTTTACAAAAGTATAATCTAGATAACGTCAATATATTAATACCGATTCAAAAAACAATTTATGAAGAACAAGATGAAACGTTTAATTATCAAGATGGAACTTATGAAATATTAACAAAAGAAAATGTTAGCAAATATTTAAAAGGTGAGAAATATTTTCATGATGATTTCATAATTATGGATAGCGATATAAAAAATGTTTTAGTAGTAGATAAAGTAGCAGATTGTCCAATGTTAATTTTATTAGCAAAAATAACAGAAGAAAAATGGATGTTAGCTATCGCTCATTGTGGAGGTGAATATATAAATAGACTATTGCCTCAACAAATGGTAGATGCCCTAATAAAGGAAAGTAATGTTAAACCACAAAATATAAAAGCATATATTACCCCATGCATTTCAAAAGAAAGTTATGTTTATGATAAATATCCGCCAGTTGCATCAAATAAAGATACTTGTAAAAATGCAATTGAAAAAGAAGGAAACTTATATTATATCGACTTAAGAAATGCTATTGTAAATCAGTTATTATCAAAAGGTCTACAAAAAGAAAATATGATAATCTCTGATAAAGATACAAGAACAGATAATGATTTCTATTCCCATGTTGCTTATAAGAAAGGAGAACTTAATAAAAATGGTAGATTTATAGCAGGAGCTGTTTTTATTGATTAAGAATTATGAAATGCACTAATTGTAAAAATGAATATAAAGATAACTTATTTAGTTGTCCATATTGTGGAACTATTAATAAAGAAATATATAAAGATATAAAAGAAGTAGATTTAAAGAAAAGTTCTTATGAAAGTTTTAAAGATGATGTAAGAAATAAGAAGTTTAGCTTTAAGAAAGAAATTCTCCTTTTAGTTATAAGCATTATCATAATATTACTAGCATACGCCCTAAGTTACTATTACTTTACTTATATTGAAGATTATCCTTTCCTTTTCAAAGTTATAACTAATTATCCTTTATGGTTAATAATATTTATACCATTAACATTATTCATTTATTATAAAAACTTCTCATCGCTATCATTAATATTAAACTTATATTTTAGTATTTTTGCAGGTGTTAGTATTTGTTTCCCCTTTTTCCTACCAGTGGCACTGGCAAACAATGGACATAGGATTTACCTATCTTTATTATTAATCCCCATAATAATACTTATAGTCTTTGCCATGCTTAAGTTTGTAATAACTACTATTAAAAATAAATTATTAAAACATCATGCTATAAGTTATCTTATATTTATGATATCTACATTATACCTTCTAGTTACAATGATAACTATTATTATAAGAATAACATGTTATTAGAGACTTTTCTTTCTATTTAATTTGTGTTAATATAAAACACATTAGAAAAGAGGACTACTAATGGCAATAAACAATTTGAAGATTAATAAAATAAAATTTGAATATTTACTTAAAAATATAAAGCCTGTAGAGCAGACTGAAGATAAACAGGAGATAACAGTAGATATTGATGAATTAACAATAGATGAAAAATATAAACCATACATAAAAGAGTTTGTTAAAAAGACTAGCACTAACTTTAATTTTAGAAATCCAAATGAAAAATTAGAAACATTAGCTATTAAACAAAAACCAATATTGCAAACTTTACTATTTCCAACTAGTGAAGCAAGTTATGATATTTTTAACAATAAAATTTATGCAGGAAAAAGAATAGAGGACTCCATATATCATGAATTGTTTCATGCTTTTACCACTTATAAGGAAAATATTTTCTCAATATATTCTGGCTTTAATTATACAAATATACATACTGATATAGCGAGAAGATTAAGTGAAGGATACACAGACTTATTAGCGAATCGATACTTTGATAGTGTAGTTTTGTATATGATAGAAGCAAATATTGCTAGGAAAACTGAGCTAATATTAGGAGAAGAAAATATGCAAGATTTATATGCTTCTAATAATTTGTATGCAATAATTAAATACTTATCAAAGTTTTCATCTGATGAAGAGGCAATTGCATTCATTAGTTTTGTGGATAAACTAAGTATATATAGAAATAATATAAAAAAATCTATCCAAATTATGAATATATTATCAAATTATTTAGTTGATGTTTATGTGAATGTTTTAGTTGAATTTTATTCATGGGGCAAGTTTGATAAAGAAGATATTAATATTTTCCTCTCAATATTTAAAGAAGAATTTACTAACTATGCACTTTATGATGATGATATTGAAAAAGAATATTTAAGAAGCTCTGACTATCTTGATATAACTTCTAAACTGTCAAATGGTAATTTTCAGAAACAACTTCGAAAAAAAGTGTTGACGAAATAGAAAAAATAGTGTATTATAACACTACGAAAGGAGACAAACTATATACTTTTGTATAATGGCTTGTCTCTTTCTTTGTTTTGAGGTGATGTTAATGAGTCATTATTTTGAAAATGACCAGAATCTCCCTAGTAATTTAAAAAAGACTACAACAACACTCTTTAATCAGAATTTTATTTTTTATACGGATAATGGCGTTTTCGCTAAACACGGTCTAGATTATGGTAGTAGATTACTTTTAGAGTCTCTGCCGTATGAAGAATTAAAAGGACCAGTACTAGATGTTGGTTGTGGCTATGGGGTGCTAGGCATTATTGTTAATAAAAAGACTAATTTAGATGTAGATATGATAGATGTTAATAAAAGAGCATTGCATCTGTCTAAAAGAAATGTTAAAGAAAATAAATGTATTAATATAAATGTATTCCTTAGTGACTGTTATAAAAATGTCACGAAAAAGTATAAGACTATTATCACAAATCCTCCGATTAGAGCAGGTAAAAAAATAGTCTATGATATCTTGCTAAATGCTAGAAATCATTTAGAACCTGATGGAACTTTGTACTTAGTAATAAGAAAAGAACAAGGAGCAAAATCGGCAATTCTCGACTTAAAAAAATATTATGATGTAAGTATTGTTAGTAAAAGTAAAGGTTTTTATATAATTAGTGCAAAAAAGTGTTGACTTGTTGATAAAGTTATGTTAATAATATAAATTGGCAATGTATTATTTTTTGGAATAATAAATGTAAAAAAACTATGGTAATGGGGTGAATTTTAGTGTCATATAAAATTGTAAAATATGGAAAAAAACGTGAAAGAAGAAATTATTCAAGAATAAGAAATACTTATGAGCTAAAGGATTTATTAGAGATTCAAAAGAAATCATATGATTGGTTTGTTACAACAGGAATAAAAGAAGTTTTTGAAGACTTATTTCCAGTTGAAAACTTTTCAGGTACACTATCTTTAGAGTTTGGTGATTATCATTTTGAAGAACCAAGATATTCTATTAAAGCTAGCAAAGATAGAGAAACTACTTATGCAGCACCACTAAAGGTAGAAGTGCGTCTTTTTAATCGTGAGACAGGGGAAGTTAAAGAACAAGAAATTTTCTTAGGTGATATGCCTATTATGACTGATAGTGGAACATTTATAATAAATGGAGCAGAACGTGTTATCGTTTCACAATTAGTTCGTTCACCAAGTGTCTATTATAATAGAGAAATTGATAAGAATGGACGTGAGTTAATCACATCTCAAATCATTCCTACACGTGGTACATGGTTAGAATTTGAAGCAGATGCTAGAGATGTATTATATGTAAGAATAGATAGAACTAGAAAAGTAACCTTAACAACATTATTACGTGCTTTTGGTCTTTCTAGTGATGATGATATCTTAAAACTATTTGGAGAAGATGATTTCCTTAAGAATACTATCGCTAAAGATGCTACTAAAAACTTAGATGAAGCATTAATTGAAATATATGAAAAATTAAGACCAGGTGAACCAGCAACACTAGATTCATCTAAAAACCATATTATAACTAGATTCTTTGATGAATTTAGATATGATTTAGCAAAAGTAGGACGTTATAAATTTAATCGTAAATTAAATATCGTTGACCGTCTATTAAATCAAACATTAGCAGAAGATATTATTGTAGATGGAGAAACTAAATTTGCTAAAGGAACAGTTGTAACTAAAGATGTTTTAGAAGATTTAAGAGAAATCTTTGCCAATGGTTATGGTGTAGAAGAAGTTAAAATTAATGATGAACTTGATACCTATAACAAGATTCAAAAAGTTACTATTTATGATCCATTTGATAAGAAGAAAAAACTAATTGTTATTGGTAATGACCAAACAATTGATTCTAAACGTTTAACAATATCAGATGTTTATGCTGCAACTTCTTATTACTTAAACCTTTTACATGGTGTTGGTAATTATGATGAAATCGACCATTTAGGTAACCGTCGTATTAGACAAGTAGGAGAATTATTACAAAATCAATTTAGAATTGGTATTTCTCGTATGGAAAGAGTTATTCGTGAGAGAATGACTACTCAAGAAATGGAAGAAGTAACACCTAAGACATTAATCAACATTAGACCAGTAACTGCTGCTATGAAAGAGTTCTTTGGTTCATCTCAATTATCACAATTTATGGACCAAACTAACCCTATCGCTGAACTTACTAATAAACGTCGTTTATCAGCTTTAGGACCAGGAGGACTTTCTCGTGATAGAGCTGGTGTAGAAGTACGTGACGTTAATGCATCACACTATGGTAGAATCTGTCCTATCGAGTCACCAGAAGGACAAAACATTGGACTTATTACATCTCTTGCAAGTTATGCCAAAATAGATGAATATGGATTTATAATGACTCCATATCGTAAAGTTGTTGATTGTAAGATAACAGATGAAGTAGTTTACTTCACAGCAGATGAAGAACAAGACTATATTATTTCTGAATCAACAGTAAATACAAATGAAGATAACGTAATCATTGATAAAACAGTCGCTGCAAGATTCCGTGATGAAAATATTCTTGCAAAACCAGAACAAGTTGACTATATCGATGTATCACCTCAACAAGTTGTATCAGTAACAACAAGTTGTATTCCATTCCTAGAGCATGACGATGCAACTCGTGCCTTGATGGGTGCTAACATGCAACGTCAAGCAATGCCACTATTAAAAACAGAAGCTCCATTCATTGGAACAGGTGTTGAACATATCGCTGCTAAAGATTCAGGAGTATGTATTATCGCTAAAGCAGATGGTATTGTTGACTATGTTGATGCTAAGAAGATAATTGTCGCTAATGCCAAAGGAAAAGATACATATTATCTAGCAAACTTTGAACTTGCAAACTCTAGTATTTGTTCACATCAAAGACCAATCGTTAGAGTTGGTGATAAAGTTAAAATGGGTGACATTATCGCTGATGGTAACAGTTGTGATAATGGAGAACTTGCTTTAGGTAAAAACGTTGTAGTCGCTTTCATGACTTACAATGGATATAACTATGAGGATGCTGTAATCCTTAATGAAAACCTAGTTAAAGATGATAAATATACATCTCTACATCTAGAAGACTATGAGATGCAATGTCGTGAAACTAAACTAGGACCAGAAGAAATTACTCGTGATATTCCAAACGTTAGTGAAGAAGCTAAGAAGAATCTTGATGAAAATGGTATCGTAACAATCGGTACTGAAGTTAAAGAAGGAGATATCTTAGTTGGTAAAGTAACTCCAAAAGGAATGGCTGAATTATCTAGCGAAGAAAAACTATTACATGCAATATTTGGTGAAAAGACTCGTGAAGTAAGAGATACATCACTTCGTGTTCCTCACGGTGGAGATGGTATAGTTCATGATATTAAGATTTACTCTCGTAAAGATAATGATGAACTACCAGCAGGTGTATCTAAAGTAATTAGAGTTTACATCATTCAAAAACGTAAGATTCAAGTAGGAGATAAAATGTCAGGTCGTCATGGTAATAAAGGTGTAATTTCCTTAATATTACCTCAAGAAGATATGCCTTACTTACCAGATGGACGTCCAGTAGATATTATGCTTAACCCACAAGGTGTTCCATCTCGTATGAACTTAGGACAAATCCTAGAATTACATATGGGTATGGCTGCTAAGAAATTAGGCGTACATATTGCAACTCCAGTCTTCGATGGTGCTCATATCGATGATATTGAAGAAATCATGGAAGAAGCTGGAATGGATAAAGATGGTAAAACAGTTCTATACGATGGACGTACAGGAGAACCATTCGATAACCGTATCTCTGTTGGTGTAATGTATATGATTAAACTACACCACATGGTTGATGATAAACTACATGCAAGAAGTACGGGACCTTACTCATTAGTAACTCAACAACCACTTGGAGGTAAAGCTCAATTTGGTGGACAAAGATTCGGAGAAATGGAAGTTTGGGCTCTATATGCTTATGGTGCAGCCTATACCCTTCAAGAAATGATGACCGTTAAATCAGATGATGTCATTGGTCGTGTTAAAGTCTATGAAGCGATAGTTAAAGGCGAAGAAGTAAATAGAGCAGGAGTTCCAGAATCATTTAGAGTATTAATGAAAGAATTCCAAGCTTTAGGACTTGATATTTCAATCATCAATGAAGATGGAGAGTCTCTTGGCTTAAAACAAATAGAAGAAAGTGATGATGATGTGGGAGAACCGCTAAATGAAGAAGTAAACATCACTAAAATAAATACAGAAGATGCTAAAGAAGAAACTTCTGAAACTGAAGATGACGAAGAAACAGATGATGAAGACTTCGAAGAAGATATAATAAATGTAGAAGACGAACTTAGTAAAGGAGATGAAGAATAATGATAGAAGTAAATAAATTTGATGCTATTAAAATTGGTATCGCTTCTCCTGAAAAAATTCGTGAATGGAGTTACGGTGAAGTAAAGAAACCAGAAACGATTAACTACCGTACTCTTCGTCCAGAACGTGATGGTTTGTTCTGTGAAAAAATCTTTGGACCAACTAAAGATTATGAATGTGCTTGTGGAAAATACAAAAGAGTTCGTTATAAAAATATAGTTTGTGACCGTTGTGGTGTTGAAGTAACCCAATCTAAAGTAAGACGTGAGAGAATGGGACACATTGAACTTGCTAGTCCTGTCTCTCATATCTGGTTCTTTAAAGGAGTTCCTTCAAGAATGGGACTTGTTCTTGATATGAGTCCTAGAGACCTAGAAGAAGTATTATACTTTGTTAGTTATGTTGTAATTGATAAAGGAAATGCTCCTTTAGAAAACAAACAAACCCTATCAGAAAAAGAATATCGTGCATACTATGAAAAATATGGTAACGGATTTAAAGTAGGTATGGGTGCAGAAGCGATTAAAGAACTACTTAAGAAAGTAGACTTAAAACATGATATTGATGAAATAAATAAGGAACTAGAAAATGCTCAAGGACAAAAAAGAACAAGACTATTAAAAAGACTAGATGTTCTAGATGCATTCTATCGTTCTGATCAAAAACCTGAATGGATGATTCTAGACTGTATTCCCGTAATACCTCCAGAACTTCGTCCTATGATTCAATTAGACGGTGGACGTTTTGCAACAAGTGATTTAAATGACTTATATCGTCGTGTTATTAACCGTAATAATCGTTTAAAGAAACTTATTGATTTAGGTGCCCCTGGTATCATTATTCAAAATGAAAAACGTATGTTACAAGAAGCTGTTGATGCCCTATTTGATAATGGACGTCGTGGTAGAAGTGTAACAGGTGCAGGAAATCGTGCTTTGAAATCACTTTCTAGCATGTTAAAAGGTAAACAAGGACGTTTCCGTCAAAACCTATTAGGTAAACGTGTTGACTATTCTGGTCGTTCAGTTATCGTTGTTGGACCATCACTTAAGATGTATCAATGTGGTATTCCAAAAGAAATGGCACTAGAATTATTTAAACCACACGTTATCAATGGCTTAGTAGACCGTGATATCGCTCACAATATCAAAGCTGCTAAACGTCTTATTGAAAATAGAGATCCAGTAGTTTGGGATATTGTAGAAGATGTAATTAAAGAACATCCTGTATTATTAAACCGTGCCCCTACACTACATAGATTAGGTATCCAAGCATTTGAACCAATCTTAGTAGGTGGTAAAGCGATAAGACTACATCCATTAGTTTGTCCTGCTTTCAATGCTGACTTCGATGGAGACCAAATGGCAGTACACGTACCACTTTCTGAAGAAGCTGGGGCAGAAGCAAGAACTCTAATGTTAGGTTCAGGAAACATCTTGAAACCATCTGACGGAAAACCAATCGTTACTCCAGCTCAAGACATGGTTTTAGGTAACTACTATATAACTATGGAAAAAGCCGGCGAAGATGGAGAAGGAAGAGTCTTTAAAAACTCTAATGAAGCTCTAATGGCTTATGAAAGACGTGAAATAACTCTTCATACAAGAATTGCCGTTCCTGTAGATTCATTTAAATACAAGTTATTTACATCATCACAAAAAGGTAAATACTTAATAACAACTGTTGGTAAAATTAAATTTAATGAAATCCTACCAGATTCATTCCCATATATTAATGAACCAACTGATGATAATATTCAAAATATTACACCTAATAAGTATTTCTTACCTAAAGGTGCTAATATTAAAGAAGAAATTAGTAAAATGCCTTTAGTAAAACCTTTCGCTAAAGGAACACTTGAAAAAGTAATCGACCAAGTATTTAAACGTTATAAGACTACAGAAACATCAGAAATGCTTGATAAGATGAAAGATTTAGGATTCTATTACTCAACTATCGCTGGTATCACAATATCAATGAGTGATGTTGCAACAAGTGAACATAAACAAGAATATATAGATGAAGGACAAGCTTTAGTTAATAAGATTAATAAACAATATACTCGTGGTTTAATCACTGAAGAAGAACGCCATGAGAAAGTTATTGAAACTTGGTACGGAGTTAAAGATAAAGTTCAAGCTGAACTTGAAGATATCTCTAAAGAACAAGTAGATAACCCAATCTTCATCATGATGCACTCTAAAGCACGTGGTAGTATTTCTCAGTTTACTCAAGTTGCTGGTATGCGTGGACTAATGCAAAAACCTAATGGAGACCCAATTGAAATACCAGTTATCTCAAACTTTAAAGAAGGACTATCAGTATCAGAATTCTTCTTATCAACACACTCTGCACGTAAAGGTAGTGCCGATACAGCATTAAAAACAGCAGACTCAGGTTACTTAACACGTCGTCTTGTTGATGTATCTCAAGATATCATCGTTAAAGAAGAAGACTGTGGTACTGAACAAGGTGTTGTAGCTCGAGACTTTGTTAATGAAAAAACAGGAGCAGTTATTGAAAGTCTATATGACCGTATTGTTGGTAGATTTGCTAGCAAGAAAGTAATTAATCCTGAAACAAAAGAAGTAATTGTTGATAAAGATGAATATATCACAGAAGCACTTGCTGATAAAATAGTTGCAGCAGGTATTGAAGAAGTTGAAATTAGATCAATTCTTACATGTAACACTGAAAAAGGTGTATGCCGTAAATGTTATGGTAGAAACCTTGCAACAGGTAATATCGTTGAAATTGGTGAAGCAGTTGGTGTTATGGCTGCTCAATCAATTGGTGAACCTGGTACCCAACTTACCATGCGTACATTCCATACAGGTGGAGTTGCTGGTGGTGAAGATATTACTCAAGGTCTTCCACGTGTTCAAGAGTTATTCGAAGCACGTAATCCTAAAGGTAAAGCAACTATCGCTGAAATTGATGGTAAAGTTACAAAAATTGCTGAAGATCACGGTAAATATAAAATCAGTATTACAAACAAAGTTGAAACTAAAGAACATACAACTAACTATGGTGCTAAACTTTGTGTAGAAAAAGGTGATACAGTTTCTTGTGGAGATAAATTAACAGAAGGAGCTATCTCACCAAAAGAATTACTAGATGTAACAGATCCAATTACAACACAAGAGTACATCTTAAAAGAAGTACAAAACACATATCGTTCTCAAGGTGTTGATATCGCTGATAAACATATTGAAATTATCGCTCGCCGTATGATTTCTAAGATTAGAATCGTTGAAGGAGGAGATACTAAGTTCTTACCTGGTTCTCTAGTTAACTTTAGAGAATTTACAGAAGGTAATAAAGAAGTAATCATCAGTGGTAAACGTCCTGCAACAGGTCGTCCAGTACTACTTGGTATTACTAAAGCTTCTCTTGAAACAGACTCATTCTTATCAGCAGCTTCATTCCAAGAGACAACAAGAATCTTAACAGATGCCGCAATTCATGGTAAAGTAGACCATCTTGAAGGATTAAAAGAAAACGTTCTAATTGGTAAATTAATACCAGCAGGAACAGGTCTAAAGAAATACCGTGATGTAGAATATACTCTAGAAGATGAGTTCGCTGATGAAGAACCATTAGAAAAACTAGAAGATGAATTTATGGAATAGGTTAATCCTATTCCTTTTTTGTATACTCTTGTCAAATTTATTCACTTCTCTTTTATTTTTAGGTAACATTTGTTACAATGATATAAGAAGGGATTGGTTAAAATGCGTATAGGTGTTGATTTAGATGGCGTATTAAACGATGTAGCAGAGTGGCATTTTGCCTGTGGCTCTAAGTTTTGTTTAGAACAAAATATAAACCGAGGCTTTAATCCTAAAGGTTATTATATGGAAGATCAATTCCACTTAACAAGTGAAGAGAACATAGAGTTTTGGCGGCAATATATCTTTGATTTATTAATCGCCATTCCAATAAGACCTTATGCTAGTGAAGTTATTCATAAACTACGTAAAGATGGACACAAAATAATAATATTATCAGCACGTGATAATCAGTATTTAACTCATCAATATAGTGGTATGATAGATTACTATGTTAAAGCTTGGTTAAATAAGTATAATGTTGAATATGATGAGCTAGTAATTAATACAAGTAATAAAAGAGAAAAATGTCTAAGTATAGGCCTTGACCTAATGATAGAAGATAAAGCTAGTAATGTAGATGATATTTCTAAAATAATTCCCGTTATGGTTTTTGATGCCCCATACAATCAAGATTGTACAGGTAAAAATGTTATTAGAGTATATTCTTGGTATCAAATATATCAAGAAATTATCAATAAATTCGCTGCCGTTGAAATAATTTAATAAGAAGGTGATAAAATGGGTAAACTTAATAATAGAGGTTTTGGTATGAGTACAATGCTAATATTTATAGGAATATTTGTTGTTGTACTTATCGCTGTTATGGTTTTAGCCTACAATAATGGAATAGAAAAAGATTCCCCAGTAAAAACTGTGGAAAAAGAAGATGGTATGTTTGTACCAAGTGATGAAGAGGAGGAATAAGAATATGAAAAAAGTTGCAATTAATGGGTTTGGAAGAATAGGAAGGTTAGCTTTTAGATTGCTTGATGAGGATCCAGAAATGGAAGTAGTAGCTATTAATGATTTAACAGATGCAGAACAACTTGCATACTTACTTAAATATGATACTTCACACAGAAGATATAAAGAAAATGAAATATCTTTTGAAGGAGATAATATTGTAGTAGGAGATAAGAAGATTAAAGTATATGCTGAAACAGATCCTAATCTATTACCATGGAAAGATTTAGATATTGATATTGTACTTGAATGTACTGGTAAATTTACAAGCGATGAGAAAGCTATGGCTCATATTAATGCTGGTGCTAAAAAAGTTATTATATCAGCTCCTGCTAAAGGAGATGTTAAAACTATTGTTTATAATGTTAATCACGACATACTAGATGGAAGCGAGAAGATTATCTCTGCTGCTAGTTGTACTACTAACTGTCTTGCACCTGTTCTAAAAGTATTAGATGATAACTTTGGTATTAAGCAAGGATATATGACAACAGTACACGCTTACACAAATGACCAAGCTACACTAGACGTTGCTCATAAAAAAGGAATAAAAGCACGTCGTGGTAGAGCAAGTGCTGCTAATATCGTTCCAGCATCAACTGGAGCAGCTTCTGCTATCGGTAAAGTATTACCTAACCTTGAAGGAAAGATGGAAGGAGCAGCCATGAGAGTTCCTGTAACTACAGGTTCAGTTGTTGACTTAGTATTAAAACTTAATAAAAATACTACAGTTGAAGAAATCAATGAAGTATTAAAAAATAATACTAATGAAACTCTAGGATATACAACAGATCCAATCGTATCAAGTGATACAATAGGAATGCACTATGGTAGTTTAGTTGATAGTCTACTTACATCAATTAGTGAAGTAGATGGAGAACAACTAGTTAAAGTAGTAGCATGGTATGATAATGAAATGAGTTATACTGCACAGTATGTAAGAGTAGCAAAATACGTTGCCAATCTATAAGAGCTTGAAGCTCTTTTTCTTTTGACATTACAATACTGTTATAAATGTAAGAAGCATTGAAAAAATATAAGAAAAAGACTACAATATTATTAGGAGGATTATATATATGAAGAAAACAGTTAAAGATTTTAATATTGAAAATAAAAAAGTAATAATTAGATGTGATTTTAATGTTCCTGTTAAAGAAGGAAAGATTACTGATGACACAAGAATAGTAAAGAGTTTACCTACTATTAAATATTGCCTAGAACATAATGCTAAAATAATTTTAATGTCTCACTTAGGACGTGTAAAAACAGAAGAAGATAAAACTAAGAATGACCTTAGTGTTGTTGCAACAAGACTTAGTGAACTATTAGATAAAAATGTAACTTTTGTAAATTCTACAAGAGGAGAAGAGTTAGAACAAGCAACTTCTAATATGAAAGATGGAGATATTGTTCTAATGCAAAATACTCGTTATGAAGATTTAGATGGTAAAAAAGAAAGCGGATGCGATATGGAACTTGCAAAATACTGGGCAAGTTTAGGAGATATCTTTATTAACGATGCCTTTGGTACTCTACATCGTGCTCATGCTTCAAATGTTGGTATAAGTACATACTTACCTAGTTGTGTAGGACTACTTGTCGAAAAAGAGTTAAATGCTTTATCTTATCTTTTTAATCCTGATAGACCATTTATGATAATATTAGGAGGTGCTAAAGTAAGTGATAAGATCGGACTAATTGAGAATTTACTTCCTAAATGTGATAAGATTCTAATCGGTGGAGGCATGGCTTTTACTTTCTTAAAAGCAGAAGGTTATAATATTGGTAATTCACTTTTAGATGAAGAGTCCCTTGACTTCTGTAAAAAAATATTAAAAGAAAATGAAGATAAAATTATTTTACCAGTAGATGTAGTTTGTAATGATGAGTATGTTGATACTGAAGGAACTGTTAAAGATATAACAGAACTAACTGATAGTGAAATGGGCTTAGATATTGGTCCTAATACTGTTAATATCTTTAAAAATAACTTAAGTACTGCTAAAACAGTTATGTGGAATGGACCACTAGGTGTATATGAATTTAAAAACTATGTCAAAGGAACAAATGATGTATTAACATATCTAACAGAAATTAATGCTAAAACAGTACTTGGTGGAGGAGATATAGTCGCAGCCGCTTCATCTTGCAACGTAACAGATAAACTATATCATATCTCAACAGGTGGAGGTGCTACCTTAGAATATTTAGAAGGAAAAGAATTGCCAGGGCTAAAAAATATCCCTGAAAAATAAAATATTACTAAAGGAGGAAACTTTATGAGAATAGGTCTATTTACAGATTCTTATGTACCATCTGTTAATGGAGTAATAACAAGTGTTGAAACCTTAAAAAAAGCTCTTGAACAAAAAGGCCATACAGTTTATATAGTTACAGTAGGACAGGATAGTAAGACCTATGACTATAATGAAAAAGAAAGAATACTAAAAATTCCCGGTATTCCTTTAGGAATATATGACTATAGAATGTCTAGTATCTATCCTCTAAAAGTAATAAACTGGATTAAATCATGGGATTTACAATTAATTCACTCACACACAGAACTTAGTATGGGAATATTTGCAAGACTATTCGCTAAACAATATAATATACCTCTAGTACATACTTATCATACTATGTATAAAGACTATACTTGGTATGTTTCAAGAAATATAAAATTCTTTGATATGGGATGTAAGAAAGCAGTTGAATATTTAAGTAAGTTCTATTGTGATAACACAGCTGATGCTTTTATCGTTCCAACCGTAAAGACATATCACTTATTTAGAGATGAATATCATTATGACAAAGATATATATATAGTACCTACAGGATTAGATGCTTCAAGGTTTTATAAAGAAAATAGCGACAAACTAAAAGTAACCCGTTTAAGACGTTATTTAGGATATAAAAGAAAAGACTTTGTCATGTTATTTGTGGGAAGATTAGCTCAAGAGAAAAACGTACCATTTCTTTTTGATGTTATAGAAAAGACTAAAAATAAGAATATCAAACTACTAATAGTAGGTTATGGTCCAGATGAAGAGAATTATAAAAAAGAAGTTAAAGAAAGAGGCCTTGAAGATAGAATAAAGTTTACAGGTAAAGTTGCTTGGATTGATATGCCAAACTACTATCATGTCTCTAATGCTTTTATAACAGCATCTACTACAGAAACACAGGGGTTAACAGTAATAGAAGCCTTAGCAGCATCCTTACCAGTAATATGTATTGATGATGATGCCTTTAAGAGTGCAGTTGTTGATAACTTTAATGGCCGTATCTTTAAAGATGAAAAAGAATGCTTAGAAATAGTAGAAGAGTTATCTACTAATAAATTAGAACTTGATAATTTAACAGATAAAGCCGAAGGATCTGTTAAGAAATATTCACTATCAAGTTTTGCTGACTCTGTCTTAGAAGTTTATAAAGTAGCGATAACAAAACACAATAAAAAACAAGCTTTATCCACAAGAATTGTGGAAAAAATAAAAAATAAATGGAAGGATGGAAAGAAAAATGATAGTAGCCTTAAATCACAAGAGTAATTTTACGAAAGATGAGATACTAAAGTACTTAGAAGATTATAAAAACTTAAATACCTATAATCATGAAATGATTTTAATACCAAGTGTCTGTTACTTACCATTAATACCAGATAACATAACATTTGCATCAGAAGATGTAAGTAGTAAACCAATGGGAGCATATACAGGAGAAGTTACTGCAAAAGCCATTAAATCATTAGGAGCTACATACACCTTAATTAACCATAGTGAAAGAACTACTAAGATGAATGAAAATCTTGATATTAGTAAACAAAAATTAGAACAAGCTTTTTCTAATGACTTAATACCAATTATCTGTATAGGAGACACTTTAGAAGAACATGAAAGTGGTACTTATGTTGATAAAATAAAAAAAGATATGGACTATCTACTAAGTGATATAGATAAATCTAAAGACTTTATTATTGCCTATGAACCTATTTTTGCAATAGGTACAGGTATTGTTCCAACTAATGACGATATTGAAAAAGTAACTACTATGTTAAAAGAAACATATCATAAAAAAGTATTATATGGTGGTAGTGCTAATGAAAAGAATATTGATGAATTAAAACAAGTTAAAAATATAGATGGCTTTCTATTAGGAGGAATATCTTTAAAACTTTCTTCTTTACAAGAGTTTCTTGATAAGTTACAATAGTAAGCTAAGGAAGTGATATTATGCCAAATTTAGAAGAATTAATAGGAATAAGAAATGAGTCTATTGAAATTCAGGAAGAAGCCTTAGAAATGATAGAAAATGCTATAAAAGAAAATAGTATTGCTTACTACAATGCACTTAATGAAATTTTAAAGAAACAAGCAACAAATAATCCAACAACAAATCTTGCAGTGCCTTTTGGAGATAATGAGAGCATTTCAAGCTATCCTTCTGTTGAATATTCCCAGTTTATTTCCTGGTGTAAAAAAGTTACAAATAATAAAATTATAGAAAAAGTAATATCTAAATATATATCCGATAAACATAAAAGTAATCCAATAATTAGAGAAAGACCAATAGAACTTAAAAAAGATGGGAAATTAGTAAAACGAGATGAAGATGAAGAAGTTATATATATACGTCCTTCATATATAAAAGAGCTAGCAGAAAAAGACAACTTTATTTTTGAAGTACAAGAGCCTAACGAAAAAAGTGAAATGTTTTATACAACATATATGATTATTGCTAATATACCTAAATTACAAACAGGAAAAAATAGAACTAAAAGTGAAGAATTAAATCAAATTAGAGAAGATGCTAATCAAAGGTATTTAGAGCAATTAGAATTAGAACGTAATATAATAGAAAAACACCTACTTGAAAATAGTATTGATTACTATACAAGAGTACTATATAGCAATTTAAAATCAAATGTAGAAAATGACTCTAACCTTAAAGTAGGTAGTTACACTGTAAAAGAAAGTGGAATAATCATAAATTATGATGATGACATAACAGAAAGTACATTTGAAGCATTAACTAAAGATTTTAAAATTTTAAAAGCAGATGGTATTATGAAATACATAGCGATAGATAGTAATCCTACTATATATTGTCAAAGAGAAGATGATTCTTGGATTGTAAGATTAAATTATTTGAGAGAATTAGCAGAAAAAGATGGTTTGTCTTTTAGTGTAGATAGTACTTATAATGGTGAGATTAATTATAGTTTAATAAAACAAAACTTGCCTAAATTAGAATTACCTAAACACAAAGTTTTAACTATTAAAGATTAAAACTTTTTTCTTTTTCGACAAAATCTCTCTTTTTTTACTCTATCAAATTTTCATTATCTGTTATATAATTAAGATGCGTGGTAGTATATGGAAGGAGAGAAAATGAAAAAGACCAACGTATTAATGATTGATGATAATATTGAACTAGTTAAAATGGTGAAGGAGTACTTTAAAGATAATAAAGAAATAGAAGTTACTTTAACTGCGAATGATGGAGTAGAAGGATTAAACCTAATAGAAAATAATCAAGAGGATTATGATGTAATTGTTCTTGACCTTATTATGCCTAATAAAGATGGTATGAGTGTTCTAAAAGATATGAAAGAAAAGAAATTAGATAAGAAAGTAATAGTTTTAACTTCATTTAATACTCAAGAAGTTATAAGAGAAGCTAGTGAATTAGGTATTAGTTACTTCATATTGAAACCTTTTGAATTAACTGAACTTGAAAAGAGAATATTAGAGTGTAGTAGTAAGAATGATTATGATAAGAAAACTATTGATATGAAATATAATAACTTACAAGTATCAATAACAAAGATATTACATGAGTTAGGTGTTCCATCACATATTAAAGGCTATCAATATATAAGAGAAGGTATTACAGTGTTATATGAACATCCTGAAGTAATAGGTGGAATTACTAAAGAACTATATCCTGACATAGCAGAGAAGTTTGATACAACTGTCTCTCGTGTAGAACGTGCTATAAGACATGCCATTGAAGTAAGTTGGAATAGAGGTAATTGGCAGTTAATGGAAGATATCTTTGGACATAGTGTTGATATTGATAAAGCTAAACCAACTAATTCAGAATTTATTGTCACAGTCGCAGATAAACTTCGTCTTGAATTTCATCAAGATGCAATTAGGCAGTAATAATATTATTAAGACGAGCAGTAGTAGTCTTTTTATTTTGTAAAAATATTGACTAAATATTAGAAAATATATATACTTATATTAGAAGATGTGGGAGGTGACTACACTAAATGGAACGAAAAATAAATAAATTCTTACTAAAATGGAAAACAGATTTAATAAGAAAGCCTTTATTAATTATTGGAACAAGACAAGTAGGTAAAACATATACAGCAATAGAGTTTGGTAAAAATAATTACCAACATGTCGCTTACTTTAATACTGATCATAACACAATTATAAAAGACTTATTTAAAAAAGAAAGATCTATTACAAGATTAGCAGAAGCTTTAAGTATAATATCAGAAGTTCCTATAGTTAAAAATGATACCTTAATAATCTTTGATAATGTTACAGATGAAGAGATAATTAAAGGGATAAAACTATTTGGTTATGATAAAAATGATTATCATGTTATCGCTATTACATCAAGTAGAGATTCTCTATTAAAGTTTAGAGGAGAAGAATTTCAATATAAAATAATGACAGAAATGGACTATGAAGAATTCTTGTGGGCTATTGAAGAAAAAGAAACAGCAGATAAAATAAGATATGCTTATGATAATCATAGAAGTTGTAGTGTTCATACTAAAGCTTTAGATTTCTTTTATGACTATTTAATAACAGGAGGACTTCCTGAAGTAGTAGAAGCATTCGCTACTAAAAAACATTATGGATATCTTGATAGTATTAAAGAAAGAGTCTTTGATATAAATAAAAGTGAACTATTAAATAGTAAAAACTTAATAGATATAGAACGTGGTATCGAAGTTATGGAAAGTATTCCTAAACAACTAGAAAAAGAAAATAAAAAGTTTCAATATGGTGTTTTAGGTTATGGTAGAAGAGCTAAAGAGTATGAAAACTCAATTAACTTTTTAGTAATTAATCAATTAGTTTATCGTTCATACAAAATAAGAGTAGCAAAGTCTCCTTTATCTAGTTGTAGAGAACTTGATAGTTTTAAACTATATCTACCAGATGATGGACTTTTAAGTATGAGATATAACTTAACTAAAGATAGACTATCAGTAGATGATAATATTAAACAAGCATTATATGAAAATCATATCGCTCATACTTTAGTAGAAGCAGGTTATTCCCTATATTATTATCAGTCAGAAGGAAAAGCAGAAGTTAACTTTGTTATTCAAAATAGGATGGGTAAGATTATTCCTATAGAACTTGCTACTAAACAAGGTTCTAAAGTAAAGAGTCTATCAGTATTTATGAAAAAATATATTGTAACAGAGGCTTTCCGTATTACAGAAAATAACTTTTCAACAAAGAAAAATGTTAGGTACTTACCAATATATGCTATATTCTGTTTAAATGAACAATTATATTAAGGAGAGTGGAAAATGAAAAAAGTATTATTAACAATAATAGATGGCTTTGGATATAGAGAAGAAAAGAAAGGTAATGCTATAATCACAGCTAACCCAGAAAATATTATAAATTTATGGAAAGAATATCCTCATACTACTTTGGAAGCAAGTGGTGAAGCAGTTGGACTTCCAGCTGGACAAATGGGTAATAGTGAAGTAGGACATTTAAATATAGGAGCAGGACGTGTTGTAGACCAGCCTCTTATGCAAATTAATCATGCTATAGAAGATGGTAGTTTCTTTAAAAATAAAGTTTTATTAGATATAATTAATCATTGTAAAGAAAATAATTCAGCTCTACATTTATTTGGACTATTAAGTGATGGAGGAGTTCATTCACATATTAATCACTTCTTTGCAATGTTAGACCTATGTAAAAAAGAAAATTTTCATAATGTCTATGTTCATGCTTTCCTAGATGGTAGAGATACCCTTCCAGATGTCGCTCTTAAATTTCTAGATGAATTGAATGATAAACTTAATGAACTAGGCTTTGGTAAACTAGCAGATATTTCTGGAAGATATTATTCTATGGATAGAGAAAGAATGTGGAATGTTACTAAGAAGTATTATGACTTATTAGTACATGGAGATGGACCAAAAATAGATTCATATAAAGATTATATTGAAGACTCATATAAACAAAATATTATGGATGAGTTTATTGTACCTGCTAAATTAATAGATGATGGAACCCTTAAAGAAAATGATGGTATGGTAATGCTTAACTTTAGACCAGACCGTATTACTCAAACCTTCACTGCTCTAACTAATAAAGACTTTAAAGAGTTCCCAAGAGTAGATTTTAAAAATGTAGAACTAGTTACAATGATGACTCCAGAGCATACAGTTATTGCAACACCTGCTTTTCCACCAATGCACTTAACTAATACATTAGGAGAATATGCGGCATCAAAGGGGTTAAAAATATTAAGAATAGCAGAAGCTAGTAAATATCCACATGTTACATACTTCTTTGATGGAGGAGAAGAAAAAGATATTCCTAATACAGATAAAATAATTGTTCCAAGAAAAGATGTAGCAACTTATGATATGTATCCTGCTATGAGTGCTTATGAAGTAACAGATAAACTAATAGAAGTTATGGATAAATATGATTTAATCATCCTAAACTTTGCTAACTGTGATATGGTAGGACATACTGGTAAATTTGATAAAGTTGTAGAAGCTGTAAAAGCCGTTAATGAAAATATTGGAAGACTTTATAAAGCAAGTAAGGAGAAAGACTTTACAATGTTCATAACAGCAGATCATGGTAATTCTGAAATTATGGAAGATGAAAAAGGAGAAGTAATAACTGCGCACACTACTAGTCCTGTTCCATTTATTATTACAGACCATAATATCAAAGAAATAAAAACAGGTAAATTAGGAGATATCGCTCCCACAATATTAAAATATATGGATATAGAAAAACCAGAAGAAATGACTGGTAATAACTTGATTTAGACAGTTAAATAAGCTATCCTATAAGTAGGAGGGTTTAATTATGACTGATGAAGAATTAAAATTAAAAAAAACAAGAATATGCCGAATTAGTTCAAAGTAGAATCGCAATAATTACAAAAAGAGATGAACTGCTTGAAAATGAATTTGTAAAAGAATTTGTTGATACAGATAATAAACTTAATGCTACTAATAAAAAATGGCGTAGTTTATATGAAGAAATAATTACTGCTGAACAGGAAAGATGTCCTCACCCAACTTGGTATTTTTATGATTTTTCAGAAGATACTTACGAAGGAAAAGTTTATTGGACTTGTCAGTGCATAGTCTGTGGAAAAAAATTAGAAGATGTTCGTAGTAGAAATTATCCAGGTGATAGAGTTATATGGAAAGACTGTGGATTTGCCAAACCAACTAGAAGTGATATGTCATATAAAGAAGTAGCAGATAAATGGATTAAATTTATGGAAGACTTTCCACAAGAAGATAAATCTATAGAAGAAAAAGGTAGAACCTTCACTAAAATGATGAATCCTAATAGAGTAAAGTAACTAGCAATGGTTATTTTTAGTTGATAAAAAATACTTAATATGATAGTATAAGAGCAATTTATGAATATGGGAAGTGATTATTTTGGAAACAGAAATTAATACAAAAGTTATTAACTTTTTAAAAGAACATAAATTAGATGAAATTACATCTGAAAATATAAAAGAATATTTTAATAATATAAATAAAACTAATCAATATGGAGGCTTATTACATGCTGCTGTTCAAAATAAATTTCCTGAAGATAAAACTTTAAAATTCATAGATACATTATTACAAAGTGGTGTTGATGTTAATTTAAAAGGTGAAAGTACAGGCTATAGTTTTATTCACTTAGCACTTTATGGGTATACAGAAAATGAAGAAGATTACTCATATTCAACCGAATTTATTATTAAATTAATTTCTTTAGCTAAAAAATATAATTTTGATGTTAATATTAAAGATAATGATGGTGATAGCATAATTCATACCGCTCTTGCTAGTGAAACATATACTGGTGATACTTCCGTTTTAATTGATACCTTAGGTGATGAGTATGACCTTCTATGCAAAGATAATAACGGAAATAACATCTATGAAGCTTTAATTGCATATAAAAAAGAAGCAGAACAAGATAAAAACAAGATTTGGCATGATAGATTATCTAAAGAAGAAGAAATAATAAAGTCTTATATAGAAAAAAATAATGAAGTAGCTAAAGAAGAGGTACAAACACCAGAAGAAAACTTAGTACAAGAAAAAACATTTAATTATTTAAAAACAAATATAGAAGCATTGCTACCTAATATCACTATAGAATATTTATTAGAAGATTATATGACAGTATTGAATTATAAAAATATGCTAACAACATACCTTAATAAACAAAATTTAAATATAAAAGAGAAAAGTAGTACTAGATTACTAGCTAATAAATTAGATTTACTATTAAAAGAAATAATTAATAACTATTTAAATATCATTATAGAAAGTCAAGATAGAAAAAATGTCGAAAGATTAAAGAAAATACTGATAGAATTTGGCTATGAAGATGAATTACAATTACTTGATGAAATAATATCAGAAAGTGCTAAAGAACAAGAAATAACTTTAAATGATATTAACGAATGTAAAACATTAAACGATTTAAATTCTTTAAAAGAAAAAATAGAAATGATTACCAAGGAAGATATTAAATTAAATTTATTAGAAGAATTAAATAAAAAAGAAATATTATTTGTAGAACAAATAGAATCTATAAAAGATAAAATTAATCTAATAAATAGTCTAAAAAATATGAGCATAATAAAAGATAGCAAAGAGCAAGAAACAGACATATTTGACGAATTAGATTATCCAAATATTACAATTAATGAATTAACCAGCTTAAAGGCTAAGTTAAGTGAACTAATAGAAAAAAATAAAAGTAACTTTTTAGACTTGCTCAACAAAAAAGTGGAAGAACTATTTAGCTTGGCATCAAGTGGAACAAATAGTGGCCTTTTATCATATGAAGAGATATGGAGTTTTATTGACTCTAAGTTAAATAATAAAAAACAAGGTGAAAAAGTAAGGATATATTAAAATGAAAATAAATGATTTTTTTGGGGAATTGTTATCCTTAGATGCAGATAAATACAATGAATTATCAGAGAAAATACAATATATTTTGGAAACTAAACCATTATTAACTTCTAAAGATATATATTTATTAGTAGAAAAAATTAATTCATATTATTCTTATAAAAAAAGACATAAAGAAAAAGTTGATAATTCGTATTTTGAAAAAATATTAGATATATATGATAATAGTTTAAATGAAAAAGATAGATTTGATATTCTATTGAATATTAACAATAAAGAATCATTTTTAAAATATGCTAAAAAACATTACAATTTTTTTAAGAGTAAATTTAATGAAACAGTTTTTGTTGATCCTAGTAGTATAGTTGAACTTGATACGTTAGAAGATGTTGACGAAGATTTTAATTATCACTTTAAAGGAAACAATTATAAGTTAAAACTTGCTTTTTTCGATGGAAATACAATATTCTTAATATACCAATTATTTAGAGAAGATATTAAATTTTTAGTTGACAACAAGATTGTTAAATATTATTACAAATATCTACCTTATATGAACTTTAAACAATTAATAAAAACTTTTATTAATACTCTAAAACAAGATTCTACACAAAATAAAGTAGAAATTTTTTGGGAAGTACTTAATAAAAGCAAATTTAAAAATGAGTGGGATTCACAATACATTTATAAATTGATAAATAATAGAGAAATTTTAGAAAAATTAATAAAGAGTCTAAAGAAACATTATATATTAAAAAGTCTAAACAATACAGTATCTTCTGGCTTTAATGAGATATTTCGAACTAAAGTTAAAGAGTACGATATTTGTGATAATGCTCCAAAAGATTTATTTTCTTTATCATATATAAATTCTTTAAACAGGCTAGAAGAATTATCATCAACAGAAAGAAAAAATAGTTCATTATATTTAAAATGCTTTCAAATCTTTTTAAAAGAGTTTTTAATTAATTATAAAGATGAAATAAGCAAAGAAGAAATAAATATATTAGATGCTTTATTTCAAAGAGTAATTAATCATAAGAATATCTTTGAGATATTATCAATAAATAATAAGAAATCACTCTATCACTATCATAAAACAGGTAAATTTAATTTAAATATTAATATCCATTTTGAACTTATTAAAAATTATAATGCAAAGCAATACTTAGACTTAAATTCATTATATAATAAAAAACAAAGTCAAAAGACAAATGTAGTTGATTGTAATAATGATAACTTAACAATAATTGTATCGCTTAATATGTTAGGATATGATTTAACTAAAAAGATAATAAATAAAGATTTTACTAAATTAGTTGATATTGCTAATTCTTTAAATGCAAAACCAACTGATTATGTAGAAAAAATCAAACCTTTATTGTTAGATATTATTGATATAGTTTCTACTAAAGAAGAATATACAATAAATGCTTTTATTGTGTGTTTTAATTTACTATATAAACAAAAAAATACTAAAATAAAATTAACAAGAATAAAAAATATGGTTGATTCTATTGCTTATGCCTTACTTCCAAATAACTATAATATTGAAAATAGTTTAGAAAAACTAAATTATATTCATAAAGGTGTACCTTTAAATGAAAAAATAGAGGGAATAAAATTATATGATAGTTATAGGTTTAGACTATACTCATCTATTCCTGATATAAAAGGAAAAGTAGATAATTGTGAATACAAAACAGTTGATATGCATAGTGAAGAGATAATATCTAATGGTATTGAAAAATACCTAGTAAAAGATAAACTAATAAGTAGTTGTTTAACACCAGCAGGGAAAGCCTCTAGTTGTCTACGACATGGTGCACTTAATCCTCATGGTAGATTTTTTAAAGTAACCTATCAAGATAAAATAGTTGCCTATAGTTGGGTTTGGCGTTGTGGAGAAGTACTTTGTTTTGATAATATAGAAGTAACAGATAATAGTTATAAACTAGATAATCCTGAATATATGATTTATACTGCCTATAAAAATGCTGCAGATGCTATAAGAAAAATTACTAATGAAAAAGAAGATAGTGGTATTAAATTAGTAATAATAGGAAGAAACGATATTGATGTTTCCAATCAATTTATAGATGAATTAGAAAGAGTAAATGACTATACTGAAAACTTATTTAAGCCTAATTCAGAAGATAATCTATATTTAAAAGATTCCTCAAAAAAACAATTAATTTTGTCTGGAAAATATAAAGATGATTTAAAAACAGATGATGTAGAGCCTATTTATAAATATAAAAGAAAAGAAATTAAAAGATTTAGGGATTATGATAAGGATTATCTAAGAAAAAAAATAAATTCTATTTACTTTGACTACTGTCTTGAAAATAATAATAAGTATGAAAAGATAACTACTAATTATTTAGATGGTTATATAAATGAAGATTGGTTTGTAGGATATAAAGAAGATAATACTTATGACTTTTATCATAGAGGAAATGATGATAGGTTATTTAAAGAAATAGAGCCTTATATAGAAAAAGATTTAATAATGACACCTAGACCTACTCTTATTAAAACAGATAAAGAGAAAATAGATATATTACTAAATATTAAAAATTTTCAGTTTAATACTGAAAAGATAACAACATATTTACAGAGTATAAAAAGAAAGCAATTTGCATTAAAAGAAAAATACTATATACATAATCCTAGATCTTTAGAAACATTTAGTAAAATATTAAACGATAATGCTATTACTTCAGCAGAGTATGGAAAACATGACGGAGGTACTGGTTGTAATGGGAAAAACTTTATCTCTGTGGCAAAAGTAAATAGTCAGGTTTATAATTATTATGCAGGTTCCAGAACATTTATTTTAACAGATAATATATGTGTATTTGGTACACCAGAATTTAAATATCCAAAAATTACAGATGAATTTTTAAATTCAAAATACCCTCTTAGAAATTCTGGCCATCAAGGTGAATTACATGTATTAGATAAAATTAATTTAGATAAATCTATCGGAATATTTGTATCACAAAATAGAATTGATGAATTAGTACAGATTGTTTATTTACAAGAATTATTTCAAAATGGAATACCGATAATTCTGTTTGAAGATAATACATATGTTGATAAAGATGTTATTAAGAAATATTCCAAAGTATTGAAGTAGAAAAAAGTAACAATTAGAAATTATAAATAAACTAACTAAACTAGTGAGAGAAAATAATTAACATAAGAAATATATAAATGTCAATTTGAATAACTTTATCCACAGTCTCTGTGGAAAACAGATAACCAGTATTTGGTTATTTTTTCTCTTTTAAATAGAACTAACGTATTATATAATAGAGTAAAGAGGAGGGATAACTATGCAGCGAATTATTTTTCATATCGATGTTAATAATGCCTTTTTATCTTGGACTGCTATCTATCTTTTAAATCATGGCTATAAACAAGATATTAGAAAGATTCCTTCAGTAATAGGAGGGGATGAAAAAGCAAGACGTGGTATAGTTCTTGCTAAAAGTCCTATCGCTAAGAAATATGGAATTGTAACAGCAGAGACATTATATAGTGCTAGAAGTAAATGTAAAAACTTACAAGTATTTCCTCCTAACTATGCTTTTTATAAAGAACAATCTAAAAAGTTATATAATTATCTATCACAGTATACTCCTGTAATAGAACAATACTCTATTGATGAATGTTTTCTTGACCTTACTGGAACAACACTTCTTTATGGTAATGATTATGTATCACTAGCTCACAAAATAAAAGATGAAATCAAAGAAAAGTTTGGCTTTACAGTCAATGTTGGAATAGGAGAAAACAAACTTTGTGCAAAAATGGCAAGTGACTTTGAAAAGCCAGATAAAGTACATACTCTTTATTTAAATGAAATTGAAACTAAAATGTGGCCTTTAAAAGTAAATGATTTATTTATGCTAGGTAAAAGTTCTGCTAAAAAATTAAATGACTTAGGAATATATACTATTAGAGATTTAGCTGAGTCTAATATTAACTTATTAAGAAGACATTTTAAAAGTCAGGGAGACTATTTTAAAGAAGCAGCATTAGGAATAGATTATAGTAAAGTAGAACCTAGAAATGCTAAAAATAAGTGTATTAGTATTTCAAGAACCTTACCTTATGATGTAACGAGAAAAGAAGACTTATTAAAAATATTATTTAGTGAAACAGAAGAAGTCTCTTTTACTTTAAGAAGCCAAAAACTATATACAGGAACTATCGCTGTTACTTATAGAAATAATTTATTTAAAAACTATTCTCATCAAATTACTTTAGATAATCCTACTAATGTAACAGAAGAAATCTATAAAGGAGTTAAAACAATCTTTGAAGCTAGCTGGAAAGAAGACCCTATTAGAAATATAGGAGTAAGATTAGGTGATTTAAAAGAGAAAGCAGTTAGTCAAATGTCTTTATTTGAAGAATCTGATGTGAAAGTGGTAGATAAGGTAGAGGAAGTAATGGATAGTATTATTAAAAAATATGGAAAAGGTAGTGTTATAAGAGCTAGTAAAAAAGAAGAAGATTATAATATCGAAAGAAGACAATAAAAAAAGTTTTTTGCACAGCTTTTGTGGAAAAACTTAATTTAAAAGATTATCAATAATAGAGTTAATCTCATTATCATTTAGCACAATATCTTCATTAATTAAACCAATGTCAGAGTGAATACCGTCATTCTTATGAAAGTCAGAACCTATTGTCGTTATTAGATTATGATGTTTAGCAAAGTTATTCCAATGAGTACTTTCATTGATTTTATTACCATTTATATCTAAATAAATGTAATTAGCTTCAATACCATCAGGCTTCATTTCTTTAACTAGGTTTAATATATCGTCATCATTTAATCCATCTTCGTATTTATAACAGACAGGATGAGCAAGAACTACTTTACCACCAGCTTCTCTTATTAAATCACTAGCTTCCTTAGGACTAATAGCTTCCTTTTCTACATAGCAAGGACATCCTTCATTCATTATTGTTTCAATAAACTCACCCTTACTAGGAATATGTCCAAAAGTTTTTAATAATAACTCTTCATTAGCTTTATTTTCTACAATATTAGAAGCAATATGAGCTTTAGTAACAGCATCAATCTTATCTAAAGAATCAACATCAATGATATAACCAAACTCTTTTAATTTAGTCACAACATCATGTAAATAAATATGCCTAGCATTTCTAATCGAGTATAACTTATCAGTAAACCTTTTATTATTAATATCAAAGTTATATCCTAAGACATGAATCCCACATTTGTTAGTTCTAGTGGATATCTCAACAGCTGTGATTAATTTAACATTATTCTCTTTCGCATAATTAAATAAATCATCATTATTAGCAAGAGTTGTATCATGGTCTGCAATTGCTATAACACTAACTTCATTATTAACTGCTCTATCAATAATTTCTTTAGGAGATAATTCTCCATCAGATAAATTACTATGAATATGTAAATCTATTAATTTTTTCATTTGTCACCTCTATTTTCTATAAATCATTTTCTTATATGCTGTTAATTTATTATCTATAAAGAAAACAGCATCTTCTGTTCTATTTAGATTAAAATTAAACCAAGCATCCCAATTTTCATAATTAGGGTTAATAGCAAGGTTGCCAATCAATTCACGATATTTACTTCTATAAGGAAAATAAGATCTAGTACCATACAAAGCAGGTAATGGAAGATTATAGTTATATTTTTTATTGGTAAGTTCACTTAATTTAAGATTTTGTAAAATACGTGCATATCTAGTATTGCCATCGTCAAATAATTGTAATGATGCTACTAGTCCATGAATTATTTGTGATTTTAGAAATATTCTATCATCATAGGTATCAGAATTGTAAAATTCCATAATTTTCTTAATTGCCTCTTCAATATCAGTATAAGGTAGAGCAAAATAACGAATCATAGGATTACCATTTTCTACTCTAACAACAAATGCTTCATTATCTATTCTATGGTCTTTATCAGAAAATTTCTGACTACTTGTTCCTTTTAAAATTAGTTTATGAGCATTTATAAAAGCATCTCTATTAAGAGTAACTCCATTATTAATTAGAAAGTCAATTGCATTAGTTCTCTCAGTTTGCATATATAAACTCATTAAAAAACTATCTTCTTTTTCTAAAGACTGATTATCTACTATTTCTACAGATTTAATAGCATTTAGATAAGAAATAAGATCATCATCTTTTAGTTCTAAAACATCATTTATATAATGTGTATAAAGTTCTTCCGTATCGTTTTCATGATCTACTACAAATTGACTAAATGGTAATGAATAAATACTATCAAATATTTTTAAATTAACAGTTGGTATATCACCTGACTTTCTCATTTTCTCTACATATTCTCTTGTTAACATAAAACTTTCCCCCTCTTAAAATTTATCATATTATACACTATTTCCCTAAAAAAAGCAATTTAAAATATAAATAAGATTAACTTTTTATTGCTATATTAAATGATATTAATAATACAAGAGTATGAAATACCATTATTACTCTTGTTTTCTTTCAATTAAAAAGTTATAAATATCAGAACTTAAATTGTTTTCAGTATCATTCCCCATAAGAGTAGCAACAGTCCGCCTTATATTATTTTTATCATAGTACTTATCAATATACTCATCTAAATAGTCATAGCTAGTACTAATAATTTTATCATTTTGGAAGAGTCTTATTTTACTATTTTCATTTACTAATTTTATCCACTCATTTTTATATCTATCTTTCTCTTCATCAGTAAGTTTATGCCCATACTTTAATAATTCTTTAATCTCCTCTGGCACAGTTTCCCCAACACTATTAACATATCTATTATATTCATTTGCAAATATAACAGATATCTGATTAGGAAGCTTATAACAAAAGTAAAGAAAGTTTAAATACTCTTGAGTGTTATTACGACTACTCCAAATTCTAACAGTTTTATCCTTATCAATATTTATAGGAATATCTACATCTTTAATATTTCCTATAGTAAAATCTTCATAAAAGGCATATAAGTCGTTATTAATTAAATTACTTTTATAAAGCGGAGTAAAAGCAGCATAACCAAAAAACACATCTAATTTGTTCGTATTTTTATTATCTATCACTTTTTCTGTAAACATAATTAGACTCCTTTACACAATTTATTTATCTCATTATCTGCTCTATAAGGTATAAATGTCAATTTTTTTTACAAAAAACTTTTAAAAAATGCTTGTATTTCAATGATTTCTATGATAATATTAATTACGTGTGACTGCTTAGATGTGGGAGGTTGTCGATACGCCAGGTTAAGTTGTTAATCAGCTATCGGGTTATTCACACGGAGCAAGTCTATACTAGATATAGGCGAAGGGAGGACGTAAATAGTGTCAACACAAAAGATTCGTATTAAGTTAAAAGCATATGATCATAAGATACTTGACAATGCTGTAACTAAAATTGTTGAAACAATCAAAAGAACTGGAGGAGATATAGTTGGACCTGTACCTCTACCGACAGAAATTGAAAAATTCACAATTTTAAGAGCTGTTCACAAAGATAAAGATAGTCGTGAACAATTCGAAAGAAGAACACACAAGAGATTAATTGACATTAAAAGCCCAAGTAAAGAAACGATTGATGCATTAGCACATCTTGATTTACCAAGTGGTGTCGATATCAAAATCAAAACAATCTAAAATAGGAGGAAATGAAAATGAAAGGAATCTTAGGTACAAAAAAAGGAATGACTCAAGTATTCACTACTGATGGTAAACTTATTCCTGTAACTGTTGTAGAAGTTGAACCTAATGTTGTTACACAAATCAAAACTAATGAAACAGACGGTTATGAAGCAATCCAATTAGGTTATAAAACAGTTAGAGAAAAACTAAGTAATAAACCAAAGATGGGTCATACCGCTAAAGCTAATACTGAACCTAAGCGCTTCTTAAGAGAAATAAAAGGCGTAAATGTAGCTGATTACACTTTAGGACAAGTATTAGATGCTAGCGTATTTGAAGCTGGTGAAATTGTAGACGTTAGTGGAGTAAGCAAAGGAAAAGGTTTCCAAGGTGTAATTAAACGTCACAACGGGAGCCGTGGACCTATGGGACATGGTTCACAATATCATCGTGGAGTAGGATCTCTTGGAACAATGAGACCAATGCACGTATTAAAAGGTAAGAAATTACCAGGACAAATGGGTAATGTAAACTCTACTGTTCAAAACTTAGAAGTAGTAGCAGTAGACTTAGAAAATAATGTAATTTTAATTAAAGGTAATGTGCCTGGACCAAAAGAAGGGCTAGTAGTAATTAAAACAGCTGTTAAGAAACCAGGTAAGAAAAATACTGCTAAAGACTTAATCACTTATGAAGAGATGAAAGAAGCTGAAGTTACTACTGAAGTAGAAGAAAATACTAATACTGAAGAAGTAGTAGAAGCTGCAACTACTGAGTCAACAGAAACAACAAACGAATAATCATCACTACAGTTTAAATAAAATTATGTTATGTAGTGAAAGGAGGAAAAAGTATGAAAAAGATAGATCTTTTAAATCTTAAAGGTGAAAAAGTAAATGAATTAAAATTAAATGAAGAAATATTTTCTATTACCCCAAATGATAAAGTATTATATGATGCAATTATATTAGCAAGAGCATCATTAAGACAAGGAACACACTCTACTAAAAATCGTTCAGAAGTTAGTGGTGGAGGACGTAAACCTTGGAGACAAAAAGGAACTGGACATGCACGTCAAGGTTCAATTAGAGCTGTACAATGGGTAGGTGGAGGAAGATATGGAACTCCAGTACCAAGAGATTACAGCAAGAAACAAAATCGTAAAGAAAGAAGATTAGCATTAAAGAGTGCTTTAAGTCATAAGTTTAATGATAATGAAGTAATCGTTATGGAAGAGTTATCATTTACTACTCCAAAGACAAAAGAAATGATTACATTATTAAACACATTAAAAATAGCTGATAAGAAAGTACTATTTGTAGTAGATGACTTTACAGAAAATGTAATATTAGCATCTAGAAACATTCCAAATGTAGCATTAATAGCAGCTAATGAATTAAATGTATTAGACTTAGTTAACTCTGATGTCGTAGTCTTTACTAGTGAAGCTATTAAAAAGATAGAGGAGGCTCTTAAATAATGGATACTAAATACTTAGAAATAATCAAAGCTCCTGTTATCACTGAAAAAAGTGGTTCTCTAGGAGAGAAGAATCAATATGTATTTAAGGTTTCTTCTAAAGCTAATAAAATTGAAATTAAACAAGCTATTGAAAAAATCTTTAAAGTACATGTAAAAGAAATAAGAACATTAAATGTTAAACCTAAAAAAAGAAGAGTTGGTCGCTATACTGGACTTACAAATAGATATAAGAAAGCTATTGTAACTCTAGCTGATGGTGAACAAATTGATCTTGGTTAGAAGGAGGAACTAAAATATGGCAATAAGAAATTATAAACCTACTACACCAGGACGTAGAGGAATGAGTACTCTAACAAACGAAGAGATTACTAAATCTACTCCAGAGAAAAGCTTAACAGTAACACTTAAGAAAAACTCTGGACGTAATAATCAAGGAAAAATAACTGTTCGTCATCAAGGTGGCGGAGTTAAAAGAAAATATCGTCTTATCGATTTCAAAAGAGATAAGAAAGATATCGCTGGTGTTGTAGCAAGCATAGAATACGATCCAAATAGAACAGCAAACATTGCATTAATCAACTATATGGATGGAGAAAAGAGATACATCATCGCTCCTAAGAACTTAAAAGTAGGAGACAAAGTAATAAGCGGTGAAAACGTAGATATCAAAGTAGGAAATGCTCTTCCTATTATGAATATTCCAGTAGGTACTGTTATTCATAACATTGAACTTCGCCCAGGAAAAGGAGCTGCTCTAGCAAGAAGTGCTGGAACATCTGCACAAATCCTTGGACGTGAAGGAAAATATGTAATGATTAGATTATCAAGTGGAGAACAAAGAAAAGTACTTGGTACTTGTATGGCTACAGTTGGTGTTGTTGGTAACGAAGATGCTAGCTTAGTTAAACTTGGTAAAGCAGGACGTAAACGTCATATGGGAATTCGCCCAACAGTTCGTGGTTCTGTTATGAACCCTAATGACCATCCACACGGTGGTGGTGAAGGACGTGCTCCAGTTGGACGTAAGGCACCTCTTACTCCATGGGGTAAACCTGCTCTTGGATATAAAACAAGAAATAATAAAAAGACAGACAAATTTATTGTACGTCGTCGTAATAGTAAATAGGAGGATAAAATATGGCTAGAAGTTTAAAGAAAGGACCTTATGTATTTCCAAGACTATTAAAAAAGGTTCAAAAATTAAATGAAACTGGAAAAAAAGAAGTAATAAAAACTTGGTCACGCCGTTCTACTATCTTTCCTGAATTTATCGGCCACACCTTTGCAGTTCATAACGGTAAAGAATTTATCCCCGTATATGTTACTGAAGACATGGTTGGACACAAATTAGGAGAATTTGCTTTAACTCGTAAAAATGGTGGACATGGCTCTGACAAAAAATAATAAAGACTAGGAGGAGTTAATAATGGAAGCAAAAGCAATCGCTAAAATGCAAAGAATATCACCTATCAAAGCTCGTTTAGTAATTGATACTATCCGTGGTAAAAAAGTAAGTGATGCTCTAGCAATATTAGAAAATACAAATAAAAAAGCGGCTCGCCTTACTAAGAAAGTCTTAAATTCAGCAGTAGCAAATGCCGTTAATAATAACGGTATGGAAGCTGACGATTTATATGTAAAGGAAGCACGTGTAGATGCTGGTCCAGTAATGAAAAGAGTATTATTCGATTCACGTGGACGCATCGGACATAATGATAAAAGAACAAGTCACATAGTTATTGTAGTGGCTGCAAAATAATAAGGAGGAACTATAATGGGACAAAAAGTTAATCCAAACGGACTAAGACTTGGCATCAACAAAGATTGGGAAGCTAAATGGTATGCTCCTAAAGGTGAAGTATCTAAAACATTAGTAAATGATATTAAGATCAGAGAATACCTTGAAAAAAATCTTAAAAACGCAGGAATTGCCAAAGTCGAAATAGAAAGAACTCCAAAGAAATGTGAAGTTTCTATCCATACATCACGTCCAGGTGTTATCATCGGTCGTGGTGGAGAAGAAATTACAAAACTTAAGGATAAACTATCAAAAGTCGTTGGTGAAAACATTAATATATCAATCGTTGATATTAAGAAAGCAGACCTTAATGCACAATTAGTTGCAGATTCAATTGCAAGTCAAATTACAAATAGAGCATCATTTAGAATGGCTCAAAAACGTGCAATTAGAAATGCAATGAAAGCAGGAGCTAAAGGTATCAAAACAAAAGTATCAGGACGTTTAGGTGGTGCTGATATGGCTCGTAGTGAAGGATATACAGAAGGAACTATCCCACTACATACATTAAGAGCAGATGTTGATTATGCTACAAGTGAAGCAGATACAACATATGGTAAAATTGGTGTAAAAGTATGGATTTACAAAGGCGAAATCCTACCATCAAAGAATAAAGTAAGTAAAGATACTAAAGAAAGAAAAGCTAAAGGAGGTAATTAGAGTGTTAATACCATCAAGAACTAAATATCGTCGTGTTCACAGATTACCTTACGAAGGCAAATCAAGAGGTAATCGTGAGTTACACTTTGGTGAGTATGGATTACAAGCTAAAGAAGGAGCATGGATTACAGCAAATCAAATCGAAGCAGCTCGTGTTGCCATGACTCGTTATATGAAACGTGGTGGTAAAGTATGGATAAATATATTCCCACATATGCCACTAACTAAAAAACCTATCGGTACTCGTCAAGGTAAAGGTAAAGGTAATGTTGAAGAATGGGTAGCAGTAGTTAAAGAAGGAAAAATCATGTTTGAAGTAGCAGGTGTTTCTGAAGAAGTAGCTCGTGAAGCATTAAGACTAGCAAGCCATAAATTACCAATAACTTGCAAATTTGTAAAGAAAGAAGATAAAGTAGCAGGAGGTGTTACTAATGAAGGTTAAAGAAATTAGAGAATTATCAAACGAAGAGATCAATGCAAAACTTAAAGAATCTAAAGAAGAACTATTCAACTTAAGATTTAGTGGAGCAATGGGTAACCTAGAAAAACCTTCACGCCTTAGAGAATTAAGACACCAAGTAGCAAGACTAAAAACCGTTTTAAAAGAACGTGAGAAAGAAGAAAAGGTTGATTAGGAGGTAAGTTATGGAAAAGAAAATGACACATGAATTAGTTGGTAAAGTTGTTAGTACAAAAAACAATAAAACTATTACAGTTTTAGTAGAAACACATAAAATGCACCCAAAATATCACAAAAGAGTTAAATCATCTAAAAAATACAGTGTACACGATGAAACAAATAAAGCAAAAGTAGGAGATGTAGTTAGAATCGTTGAAACAAAACCAATTTCTAAAACTAAACATTTCTACTTAAAAGAAATCGTAAAAGAAGCAGTTATTCTATAACTCTTAAGGTAAAGGAGGATAATCTATGTTACAACAAGAAAGTAGATTAAAAGTTGCAGACAACTCAGGAGCACGTGAATTATTAGTAATCAGAGTGCTAGGAGGAAGTCATGTTAAAACTGGAAATATCGGAGATGTAGTTGTTGGAACCGTTAAAAATGCTATACCAAATTCACCACTTCCTAAAGGTAAAGTTGTAAAAGCTGTAATCGTAAGAAGCAAAAGAGGAGTAAGACGTGAAGATGGTAGTTATATCAAATTTGATGATAACGCATGTGTAATCATTAGAGATGATAAAAGTCCAGTCGGAACTCGTGTCTTTGGTCCAGTAGCACGTGAACTTCGTGATAAAGACTATATGAAGATAGTAAGTCTTGCGAAAGAAGTACTATAAGGAGGAAAGTTATGAAGTTAAAAGTTGGAGATAAAGTCGTTGTTATAAGTGGTGCTGATAAAGGTAAAGAAGGAAAAATCATCAAAACACTTAGAAGCGAAAATAAAGTTATTGTAGAAGGAGTACATATCGTTAAGAAACATCAAAAACCTACAGGAAATAACTCAGGTGGAATTCTTGAAATAGAAGCACCTATTGATGCCTCTAATGTAATGATAATTGATCCTAAGACTAAAAAAGGCACAAGAATCGGACATACAACAGACAAAAATGGAAAAAAAGTAAGAATAAGTACAAAATCTAAAGAAGTACTAGATTAGTGGAAGGAGGTTACATAAATGACATTAAAAGAAAAGTATAATAAAGAAGTAGTTCCAGCTCTTATGAGTAAATATGGTTATAAATCTATAATGGAAGTACCAAAACTAGAAAAAGTTGTTATCAATATGGGTGTTGGAGATGCTACTACAAATTCTAAATTATTAGATGCAGCGCTTTCAGACCTTGAAAAAATCTCAGGACAAAAACCAGTAGTTACAAAAGCAAAGAAATCAATCGCTGGTTTCAAGATTAGAGAAGGACAAAAGATAGGTTGTAAAGTAACACTTAGAAGTGATAACATGTATAACTTTGTTGATAAACTAATTTCTATCTCACTTCCACAAGTTCGTGATTTTAGAGGAGTTAATCCAAAATCTTTCGATGGTCGTGGTAACTATACATTAGGTATTAAAGAACAATTAATCTTTAGTGAAATAAACTATGATGAAATAGTAAAAGTACGTGGTATGGATATTATATTCGTAACAACTGCTAAAACTAATGAAGAAGCTTATGACTTATTAAAAGGTTTAGGACTTCCTTTTAGAAAGTAATGGAGGGTAAAAGATGGCAAGAAAAAGTATGGTTGTAAAACAAAGTAGAAAGCCAAAATACAAAGTACGTGAATATACACGTTGTTCACGTTGTGGCAGACCACATGCAGTTATGAGTAAATTTGGAATCTGCCGTATTTGCTTCCGTGAATTGGCTTATAAAGGACAAATACCAGGCGTTAAAAAATCAAGTTGGTAGAGACTGGTAAAGAAAAGGAGGAAAAAAGATGGCTGTAGTTACAGATACAATTGCAGATATGTTAACTCGTATTCGTAATGCTAACGCTATGCGTTATGAAGAAGTAAAAGTTCCTTCATCAAAATTAAAATTAGAAATAGCAAGAATTTTAAAAGAAGAAGGATTTATTAAAGATTACAAGTTAGAAAAAAATGATGTACAAGGTACAATCGTTCTAACATTAAAATATGGTGAAAACAAAGAAAGAGTAATAACAGGCTTAAAGAGAATTTCTAAACCAGGACTTAGAGTATATGCTAAAACTGATGAAATTCCAGTAGTATTAAATGGACTAGGAATTGCAATAGTTTCTACATCTAAGGGAATTATGACAGATAAAGAAGCAAGAAGACAAAAACTTGGTGGCGAAGTCTTAGCTTATGTTTGGTAAAAGGAGGTGTTTTGAATGAGCCGTATTGGAAATCGTAAAATTGAAGTTCCCGCAGGAGTAACAGTTACTGAAGAAAACGGAATCGTAACAGTTACTGGCCCAAAGGGAAGCTTGAGCCAAAAGATGTTGAAAGGTATTTCAATGGAACAAAAAGATAATGAAATAACATTAACTAGAGTAAGCGATGCAGTAAAAGCAATGCATGGAACAATGAATGCACTTCTTCAAAATATGATTACAGGTGTAACTAAAGGATATGAGAAGGGACTAGAAATAGTAGGTGTTGGATATCGTTTCAATGTAAGTGGTAAAAAATTAACTATTAATGCTGGGTATTCTCATCCTGTAGAAATGACTATACCTGAAGGGCTTACTGTAGAAGCATCATCTAATACAGAAATAACAGTTAAAGGTATTGATAAAGCCTTAGTTGGTGAATTTGCTGCCAACGTAAGAAAAGTACGTCGCCCTGAACCATATAAAGGTAAAGGTATTCGCTATAAAGATGAACATATTAGACGTAAAGAAGGAAAGAAAGCTGCTTAAGCTAGTAGGAAGGAGAGAAATATATGATTAATAAAAAGTCAAGAAATAGCATGAGAGAAGTACGTCATGCTAGAATTAGAACTCATTTATGTGGAACAAGTGAGATTCCAAGACTAAATGTATTTAGATCAAACACTGCAATTTATGCACAAGTTATCGATGATGAGAGTTCTACTACTTTAGTATCTGCTTCTTCTAGAGATAAAGATTTAAATTTAAAGAATAAATCAAACATTGAAGCAGCTACTGCTGTAGGTGTTAGTATCGCTAAAAAATGTAGCGAAGCTGGCATTAAAAAAGTAGTATTTGATAGAGGTGGATATCTTTATCATGGACGTGTTAAAGCATTAGCAGATGCTGCACGTGAAAATGGACTAGAGTTCTAAGGAGGGTAAATATGCAAAAACAAACAAACGATGCCAAAGAAAAACAAACTGAAGAACTAGTCGTTCAACTTAAAAGTGTAGTTAAAGTTACAAAAGGTGGACGTCAACGTCGTTTTTCAGCAGTTGTTGTTGTTGGAGATCGTAAAGGACATGTTGGTATCGGTACAGGTAAAGCTTTTGAAGTACCAGATGCTATTAAGAAAGCAATAAGCAATGCTAATAAGAATATGATTACTATAGAATTAATTGATGGAAGAACTATTGCTCATGAAGTAATAGGAGTAAGTGGAGCTGCTAGAGTAATGTTAAAACCAGCTAAAGAAGGTACTGGTATCATTGCTGGAGGTAGTGTAAGAGCTGTCCTTGAACTAGCTGGAATTCGTGATGTTGTATCAAAATCTCTTGGAGCTAGAACTAAACTAAATATGGCAAATGCTGCTATAAATGGTCTTAAGAGTATTAAAACACCAGAAGAGGTTGCAAAACTTCGTGGTAAAACTGTAGAGGAGATTTTAGGATAATGAAGTTACATGAATTAAAGAAAAATGAAGGTGCTACTTTCCGTAAAAAGATAGTAGGACGTGGACCTGGTTCAGGATCAGGAAAAACATCAGGACGTGGACAAAAAGGACAAAATGCTCGTAGTGGTGGAGGAGTTTCACCAGTATTCGAAGGTGGACAATTACCACTATATAGAAGACTTCCAAAAAGAGGATTTAGTAATCATGATTTTAAAACAGTATATGCCGTAATTAATCTTTCAGATTTAAATGTATTTAATGATGGAGATGTTGTTACACCAGCATTACTTAAAGAAAAAGGAATTGTTAAAAAACAACTAGATGGAATTAAAGTATTAGGAAATGGTACACTTGAAAAGAAATTAACTATAGAAGCTCATAGATTTTCAAGTAGTGCATTAAGAAAAATAGAAGAATCAGGAAGTAAAGCCGAGGTGATCTAAGATGCCTCTATTGAAGCAATTATTTAAGCCTACAAATAGAGATTTATTAAAAAGAATTGGTTTTACTTTAGTAGCATTAGCAATATTTATAATAGGAACAACTATTCAAGTTCCAGGAACTGAAAGTATTACTAAAAACCTAGGATTCCTAGAATTAGTTAATACTATGGGTGGTGGAGCTTTACAAAACTTTTCAATCTTTGCTTTAGGTGTTATGCCTTATATCACAGCAACGATTGTTATGCAACTATTAGGAGAACTAATTCCTTATTTCCAAGAGCTAAATAAACAAGGACATGTAGGTAGACAAAAAATTAATACCTATTCAAGATATATGGGAATACTATTTGCACTTTTACAAGGTTATGCCTTCTCATTTATGTTCTTAGGTAGAAGTGCAAGTGCCACTGAATATATCTATATATCAGTAGTATTAACAGCAGGTACAGCATTCCTACTTTGGTTAGGAGATCAAATTACAAGAAAAGGTATAGGTAATGGTTTAAGTCTAATAATTATGGCAGGAATTATTGCCACACTACCACAGATGTTTATTGATGCTTTCCAGGGATTAGTAGTATTTGATGGTACTACTCAAGAAATAACATTAGGAGTAGTTAAATTTATCCTATTTGCAATAATCTACTTTGCTATCATCGTTGGAGTTATCTTCGTACAGATGGCAGAGAGAAAAGTTCCAATTCAATATGCTAATAAATCAACAACATATGGACAAAGCGCATCTTATGTTCCAATTAAAGTAAATACCGCTGGGGTTGTACCTGTGATATTCGCATCAAGCTTAATGGCAATTCCAGGAATTATCGCAGGCTTAATAAATAATGAAAGCTTTAGTCTTTTCGTTCAAAACTATTTAACATATACAACACCTGTAGGATTTATAATCTATGTAATATTTATATTCCTATTTGGATTTGTATATACTTATATGGTTTTCAAACCAGAAGACTTTGCTAAAAATCTTCAAGAAAGTGGAGGTTACATTCCAGGAATTAGACCAGGTAATGAAACTAAAACTTACTTATCAAAAGTATTAACAAGAATAACTTGTCTAGGTTCAGTTTTCTTAGCAATTATCGTAGCCTTACCAATAATATTCTCTAGACTTACAAGTTTACCAACAAGTGTTAGTATTGGAGGTACAGGATTACTAATTGTTGTAGGAGTTGCCCTAGAAACTTATAAACAAATAGAAGGAAGTCTTCTTTCTAGAAATTATAAGAAGGGTTATAGTAGAAGATGAAAAATATAATTTTTATCGCCCCACCTGCTGCAGGTAAGGGGACCCAAAGTGCTATTTTAGAAAAGAAATATAACCTACCACATATCTCAACAGGAGACATCTTAAGAGAAGAAGCTAAAAAAGATAGTGAATTAGGTAGATATATTTCTGAAGTATTAAGTAGTGGAGGCTTAGTAAAAGATGAAGTTACTTATGAACTTCTAAGAAATCGTTTATCACAAGATGACTGTAAAAATGGTTATATCTTAGATGGTTTTCCAAGAAACATAGAGCAAGCCTATAAATATGATGAGATACTTAATAGTCTTAATCAAGAACTAGGCTATGTCATTCAGTTAGATATTTCTGAAGAAATACTTGAGAAAAGAATAACTGGAAGAAGAATCTGTGAAGACTGTGGAAGTGTTTATAACATAAATTCTGATAATGAGAAACCTAAACAAGAGTCAATCTGTGATAAATGTAATGGTAAATTATATCAAAGAAACGATGATAACATAACTTCATTTAAGAATAGATATAATTTATATATAGAAAAAACTAAACCACTACTTGACTATTATGCTAAAAAAGGTATATTATATGTAATCAATGGAAATGACTCAGTTGAGGAAGTTTCTAAAAGAATAGATGCCGTTTTAAAAAAGGGGATGTAAAGAATGATTACTTTAAAAAGTAAAAGAGAAATTGAGTTATTAAAAGAAGCTGGACATATTGTCTATCTTACTCATCAGTATTTACGTCCCCATATTAAAGCTGGTATCAAAACAAAAGAGTTAGACCGACTTGCCGAAGAATTTATTAGAAGCAAAGGAGCGACACCATCATTTAAAGGTTATGAAGGATTTCCTTCAACACTTTGTATAAGTATTAATGATGAGGTTGTTCATGGCTTTCCAAGTGATAGAGTTCTACAAGATGGTGATATAATATCAATAGATATTGGCGCTTGTTATAAAGGTTATCATGGCGATTCAGCATGGACCTATACAGTAGGTAAAGTAACTGATGATGCTAAATACCTATTAGAACATACAGAAAAAGCTTTATATGAAGGTATTAAACAAGCGAAAGTCGGTAATAGAATAGGCGATATCAGTTATGCCGTTGAAAAATATGCAACAGAACATAACTTAGGTGTCGTTAAAGAATTAGTAGGACATGGTGTTGGAACTAGTGTTCATGAAGCACCAGATGTTCCAAACTATGGTACTAAAGGAACAGGACCTAAAATTAGAGATGGCATGGTTATTGCCATTGAACCAATGTTAACTTTAGGAAGTCCAGATATCTATATAGAAGATAATGACTGGACCGTTAAAACAGTTGACTCCTCATTATCAGCACATTTTGAGCATACAATAGGGGTTACTAATGATGGAGTTATTATATTAACAGGAGAGTGAAAAAATGGCTAAAGATGATGTTATTGAAGTTGAAGGTAAAGTTCTAGAAATTATACCAGGTGGTAAGTTCAAAGTACAACTAGAAAACGGACATATAGTAGAAGCTCACGTTTCTGGTAAAATACGAATGAACTACATTCGCATCTTACCGGGGGATACCGTTATGTTAGAACTATCACCTTATGATTTAACACGTGGGCGTATTACCTATCGTAAATAATAGGAGGGATAAAAATGAAAGTAAGAGCAAGTGTAAAGAAAATTTGCCCAAAATGCAAAATAGTAAGAAGAAAAGGTAAAATCAGAGTAATTTGTGAAAATCCAAAACACAAACAAGTACAAGGTTAATAAGGAGGAGAAGTTATGGCACGTATTAAAGGTGTAGATATTCCAAATGACAAGCATATATGTATATCACTTACATATATCTATGGTATTGGTAGAAGTTTAGCAAAGAAAATCTGTAAAAATGCTAAAGTTGACCCAACTAAGAAAGCAGGAGATTTAACTCAAGATGAGTTAATCGCTTTAAGAGATGAAATCAATAAACATCCAACTGAAGGTGATCTACGTCGTGAAGTTAGTATGAACATCAAAACTAAAATGGAAATTAATTCATATGAAGGAACACGTCATAAAAAAGGATTACCTGTAAGAGGTCAAAGAACAAATAGAAACGCTCGTACTCGTAAGGGTAGAGGTAAAGTAGTAGCTAACAAGAAAAAGTAGTTAGGAGGTTATTATGGCTTATAAAACAAGAAAAAGAAAAGTTAAAAAGAATATACCTGAAGGTGTAGTACATATTGGTGCAACTTTTAATAATACAATTATTACTATTACTGATAAAGAAGGTAACACTGTAAGTTGGGCATCAGCTGGTGCACTAGGATTTAAAGGAAGTAAGAAATCAACACCATTCGCAGCAGGTATGGCAGCAGAACAAGCAGGAAAAGCTGCATATGATATGGGAATGCGTAAAGTAGAAGTATTTGTTAAAGGATTAGGACCAGGAAGAGAAACAGCAATTAGATCACTTCAAACAGCAGGTCTTGAAGTAACAGGAATTACTGATGTTACACCAATTCCACATAATGGATGCCGTCCACCAAAGCGTCCTCGTGGATAATAAAAGGGAGGTTAATAAATTGATAGAATTTGAAAAACCAGTTTATAAAATTACTGATTATGTAGAAAATAATTTCTATGGAAAATTTGAACTAGAACCACTAGAAAGAGGTTTTGGTACAACTTTAGGAAATGCTTTAAGAAGAGTAATGTTATCATCATTACCAGGTAGTGCAATTAGTGCTGTTAAAATTGATGGTGTATTACATGAATTCCAAACTATGGATGGAGTTATAGAAGATGTAACTACAATTATCCTTAACTTAAAAGGAGTAGTTGTTAAGAATCATACAGAAGATACAAAAATAATTACTCTTAAGAAAGAAGGAGAAGGAGTAGTAACAGCTGCAGATATTGAAGCAGATAGTGATATTGAAATAATCAATAAAGATCATGTTATCGCTACTCTTGCTAAAGGTGGCTCAATAAACATGACTATGATTGTTACTAATGGTCGTGGTTATGTTAAGAGTGAAGATTCTAATCTAAGAGAAGATGATAAGAAAAATGGTTTCATCGCTATGGATGCAATCTATTCTCCAATTGAAAGAGTTTCATATGAAGTAGAAAGCGCTAGAGTTGGACAAGATGAAAGTTACGATAAATTAGTAATGGAAGTATGGACTAATGGTTCTATTAAACCAGAAGAGTCTATCGCTTTAGCAGCTAAAATCTTAATTGAACACTTTAAACTAGTTACAGAATTAAGTGATATCTCTAATGTAAGTGGTATGATGATAGAAAAAACAGAAGATCCTAAGACAAAAGCATTAGAAACATCTATTGAAGATTTAGACTTCTCAGTAAGAGCATATAACTGCTTAAAAAGAGCAGGTGTTCATACCTTACAAGACTTAGTTAATAAGAGTGAAAACGATATGATGAAAATCCGTAACTTAGGAAAGAAATCATTAAAAGAAGTATTAGATAAAATTAAAGAATTAGGGCTTGACCTAAGAGAAGATGATTAAGGAGGTAAACTTATGGCATATAGAAAATTAGGCGTTGATAATAAACACAGAAGAAGTATGTTAGCAACTCTTACTAAACAAGTAATTATGAATGGCCAAATAACAACTACTGAAACAAGAGCTAAAGAAGTTAGAAAAGCTGTTGATAAAATGATTACTTATGGTAAGAAGGGAGATCTTGGTAGTCGTCGTAGAGCCCTAGCTTTCTTACATAATGATAAAGCTGTTGTAAATAAAATATTTAATGAACTAGCTCCACTTTATGCTACTAGAAATGGTGGATATACACAGATTTTAAAACTTGGTGAACGTCGTGGAGATGGAGCATTACTTGCTATCATTAAATTAGTAGATGAAGAGACTAAAGAAGAGACAAAATAATGTCTCTTTTTTGTACAAGTATGATATACTATTTATATAGATGAAATACTTGTGAGGGAATAACGATGTGTTGGCAAAGCCAGTAAGCATACAGAATGTATGTGAGAATTCATCTCGCCCGGGGTATTTCATCTTTTATTTTGTCTTAAACAGTGCTATAATAAAACGTATCTTGAGGAGGAAGTAGTATGCAAAGAAAAAATAAATATGTTAGAAACTTAACAATAGGAGCTATTACAGGAGGTTTGATTGCAGGAGGAATACAACTTGCTTTAATTGATAAGAAACCATTTATAAGAGATTTTATAAATACTTATGGGGTAACTACAGATGCGACTATTAGGACAACAGAAGGTTTAACTAGGATAAGCCCAACTTCAGAGTTTTTAACAACTAATGAAATAGAAGAAATGAATGAATTAGAGATAAAAAGCTATACACCATCAAAAGATGATTATGATATAGATTTATATGGTTTTACAAATGGTAGCCTAACAGATGAAGAATTAACTATAAAACAAAATCAATTTGAGAATGGCAACTCTTTATCTGCAATAACTAATTATGATAATACTGATGAATATCAAGTAGAAACTAGAGAACTACCTGCAAGCTATGAAAATATTTTAGAAGAAATAAATATTAAAACTGTCAATTATGATAGTGTAATAAAGGTAAGAGAAAGTAATAAAGCAAATTTAGAAGATACAGCTTTTTGGATTTTAGATACAGCATTAGGCGCATATATAGGATCTGTTTGTGGTTTTTTTGCAAGTGAAATATCTTGTAAAAAAAGAATTAGTAAAAAAAGATAACTAGAGGGATATAAAAATGAAAAGATTATCAAGTATATTTGAAGAGAAACCTGAATATTGGGGGTTAAGAGGAGATTCATACTTCTGGAATTATCTAGAAGAAAAATTTTCAAATTATAGATTGCCTTTTGAATATGAAGAATTAGAAAAAATAATTAAAGAAGAATATTTAAAATTAACTGGATTAGAACTTACAAAAGATAGTATTGGTAGATGTGATGACTTTAAGCATGGTGGTATGAGTTCTGGAGCTATATCAGGTGAGTTTTGGATAAATACAGCTTTGCCATTACTAAAAGAAAGGCTAAAAAATTTAAACTGACATATAAATAGAGAATATTTTCTAACACCTGAAATTATATTACTAGAATATTGTCATTATTTGGCAACACTTTCCTCTTGCTCATCTCTTCATTCTGTACTACAATGATTAAAACGGAGAAGAACTATGGAAACCGATATAAAGAAGACAATTTTAAAAGAATCTAAAGAATGCATTGAAAATGGAGATATAAATAAAGCAGAAGCTTTACTCAAAGGATATCTTGATTTTAATAATGACCCAGAAATATCAAGTACTCTTGCTAACATTTACACACAAAGAGGAAAACTAAAGGAAGCATTAGAGATATTAAAAGGACAAGATTCTAATTACTTTTGTGTGTTTAAATCACTTTCAGAAGTCTATATTAAGTTAGAAAAATATGATAAATTATACAATTTATGGAAGAAAAGTAAAAATAGAAACTTCCAAGATTTAAAGAAAGAAAAAGATTTAAAAAAAGCCTCACAATATTTAAAAAGAGTACAAGTATTTCTAAAATTATTTGTAAGTAAAAGAATAGAAATACCTAAAGAGTTAGATTATAAAGAACAGCAATATGTAAAATACGATTATAATAGGGCCTTAGAACATATTGAATTAAGACATACTAGTCCTAATAATAATCCTAATGAAAATACTAGTTCTATATTTTATAGTCATTATGATTTAGAAGAACTATTTTTAGTAGCTACTAGAAATATAGAATTTGAAAAAAGAGAAATAAAACTTAAGTGGGACTTCTCAGATACCTATATATTTTATTTTAAAGATATTGGTAGAAGTGAAACTGGTTTAAGTCTTAACTTTTTTAGGGTGGCAACGATTCCTAATACTAATAAGATAATTACAATGTTTCCTACTTTTAATAGAAAGTCTTCTAGTCTTTGTTATCTTTCAAAACAAGATATGCTTCCAATATGTAATTCTATTGTTCATACTGATAGAGTTTATAGAGAAAAGACGTATAGTATTAACAAAAAGTAGTTGCATTAAGCTTTAATATTTCGTATAATAATACTAGATTTTAAATGTGGTTGTAGTAGTAAAAAAGACCTATTTCTATAGAGAGTTTGTGGTTGGTGGAAACAAACATAATAGCTTTTTGAACTTGATAACCTTAAACATTTACGGATAAGTCCGATATAACTTTTAAAGTGCATAGATTTCTATGAAGCAAGATGGTACCACGGGTTTAACTCGTTCTTGTTAATAGGAATCTATTTTTGTTAGGAGGAGTATTATGTTAGATGAGTTAATATTATTTATTATGACTTTCTTACTAGTTTTTATAATCTATGAATTATTTTTAGTAAGAAAATCAAAAAAAGATAAAAGAAGAAAGAAACCAGTTGAGGTTAATTACCTGATAGGTAAATATAATCTTGATTTAGATAAACTAAACTATAAGAGACTCTTAAATATAATAAGTGCTGTTAGTGCTTTTGATATTTCATTAGTAGTAACAATAGTCTCATTATTAGATAGTTTTTATTTACAGTTATTAATAGGGTTTGTCTTAATAATGCTATTAATAATTGTAAGTTATGATATAGTAGGAAGAATATACAAAAAGAAAGGATGTTGTAAGAATGGAAAAAATTAATGATATAGAAAAGAAATGGAAAAATAAACATGAATAATGAGAGTATATTACAAAATGAAATTCTAAGAAAATATAAATTGGAGTTATCTAAACTAATTACCTATTTAAAGAAAGATTTACAGCATTTAGAAATAAAAACAGCTTTAGTTTATGGTTCTAGTACATATAAAAATGTATTTATTGAAGGAGTTTCAGATATTGATATTATTGCCTATACTGATAAACTAGAAACAATGTCACCTAAGGAAATAATTAATATTGTAAAAAAAACAAAAATAGATTTTAAAGATAAAGAGCCTACTATTTATGTTGATCATATTGGTTATAGGATAGAATTTTATATTAAATTACCAACTATTTCATTTGATATAACATTATTACCATATACTATTCCAAATTTTAATAAAAAAGAAACAGACGCCTCATATGATTCACTAGAGATGCTTATAGGTGCATTATATGAAAATGGTATAGTACTATTTGGAAAAAGACCAATGGAAGATATAGTACAAAAAGAATTTTATCCATTTTATAGCGAATCATTAAGAAAAAAAAGATTAAAAGTAATAACAGAAAGATTAGAAGTATATAATAAACGAGTATATTTATTAACAAAGAACCGTGATAGAGATTTAATAGATCACTTATATAAAACAAGAAATTTATTTCTTAAGTGGTTATTTATATATAAAAGAAAATATCCTGTTAATTTATCTAAACATATAGATTATCAATTAAAAAAATTGAATTTAAATGAAAAAGAAACAATGATTTTAGAATTTCTGAATAGTAAAAGTTTATTTGAAGCCTCATCACAATATATTAAATTATCTGAAAAATATATAAAAAAATATAAATTGGAGGAGAAAATAGAAAAATGAAAAAAGATATTTATTTTGGTACTTATAAAAATAGTAATGTTAACAAACTTAATAACTATATTAAATTAATAGATGAAATAAATTCTAAATATTATAATTTTAGTTTTCCTTTTACAAAAGGAAACTTTGATTTAAATTATCAAGATTATATAAAAGACAAAAAACTAAATTATAATTCAAAAAAGCCTGAAGATGTTTTTGAAGAAATATCTTATTTATACCAATGCATACCAAACTGGAATAATCCTAGTACAATGATTAATGTAATTCCACCTGTAAATTTATTATCAACAGCTACAGTTGCTTATACAAATTTATTTAATCCAAATTTTGCTCAAGATACCTATGCAGGATATTTAATTGCAAGTGAATTTGAAGTTATAAAATATATGTCTGATTTAATGGATTGGGATTACAAAAAAAGTAGAGGAATTTTTACATTTGGTGGAAAGGGTACGAATCTTTATGCTACAAAAATAGCTTTGAAAAAAGCCGATAATACTACAAGCAAAAGTGGCTGTAGCCCAAACAAATACTTTATGATTACAAGTAAGCATGCACACCCTTGTCATTACCAAGTGTGTGACTGGTTGGGAATAGGTTCAGATAATTGTATAGAAATTTCTTGCTTATCAAATGGTCAAATTAATATAGAAGAAGCTGAAAAAACAATTCAAGAAAATATAGAAAAGGGAAAGATTTTTCTAGGTTATAATTTAAATGGTGGCAGTACAAATGATTTAATTATAGACCCTATAAAAGAAATATACGATTTAAATAAAAGAATAATAAAAAAATATAAATTAAATTATTCTCCCCATATTCACGTTGATTTTGTACTAGGATGGATATTATTATTTTTTAAGGATTTTCATACAGCCAAAAAAGCATTAAAACCAATCATGGAATTAAAAAAATACGCTTTAGAAGTAAAATATGCTGATTCAGTTGGTATTGATTTTCATAAAACTGGTTTTTGTCCATACATCTCAAGCTTGTTTATGGTTAAAAGCAATAATGATTTTTCCTTATTAAATAGTACAGAAAATAAAGAATTAAAAGACTTACACTATGGAAATTATAATCCATATAACTCAACTTTAGAGCTAACTAGATCAAGTAGTGGAGCAATTGGAGCACTTGTATGTTTAAAGTCATTAGGTATTAAAGGCTTTCAAGAAATATATATTAATATGTTTGAAGGAACTTATCGTATTAGAGAGTTATTATCAAAAGAAGAAGGGGTATGTGTAATTAACAACAGGTCAAATGGCTTAGTTACGTTTTTTATTATAAAACCAGCACGATATAAAAATCTTTCAATAGAGGAAATAATTAAATTACCATTAGCGGAAATAGAATTTATAAAAAAATACAATGTTGATTTTAGTAAATTTATACTCAATAGAGCAAAGAATAATTTAATTAATTTTACTTTCACTTCTTCCAGAAGTTATAAATATAATGGAACAAATATAAGCTTAGGAGCTTTAAAAATATATCCAATATCAGTATTTTTTGATAAAGAAGAAGCAACAAAACTTGTTAAGAACATAATTAATGAAATAAAAAAATATAAAGAAAATACTAAAAATTATGAAAATGAGATTTCTATATCAGATGATATGGTATATAAAGAGAGGAGATAGATTATGTATAATTTTAAGAATATAGAAAAAAAATGGGCAAAATATTGGGAGGGAAATAAAACTTTTAAAACTGATATTTGGGATTTTAGTAAGCCTAAATATTATGTATTAGATATGTTTCCATATCCTTCAGGAGTAGCTTTACACTGCGGACACGTAGAAGGATACACAGCAACTGATATAGTTGCTAGAATGAAAAGAATGCAGGGATATAATGTTCTTCATCCAATGGGGTTCGATGCATTTGGATTACCAGCAGAACAATATGCAATAAAAACAGGTAATCACCCAGCTAGTTTTACATATAAAAATATTGATACTTTTAAAAAACAACTATATTTAATGGGATTATCTTATGACTGGGATAGAGAGATTTCTACATGCGATCCCAAATTTTATCACTGGACACAATGGATATTTAAAAATCTTTTTACCGATAAATTAGCTTATTTAAAAGATATGCCAGTTAACTGGTGTGAAGAGTTAGGAACAGTTTTAGCTAATGATGAAGTAATAAACGGAAAGAGCGAAAGAGGGGGATATCCTGTTGTCAGAAAAAATATGAAGCAGTGGGTTATAGATATTCCAAAATATGCAGATAAATTATTAGAAGGATTAAACGACTTAGATTGGCCCGATTCAACTAAAGAAATTCAAAGGAATTGGATTGGTAAATCTGAAGGAGCTGTAATAGAATTTACTATTGAAAATTCTGATAAAAAAATATCTGTATTCACAACACGGCCTGATACTATATTTGGAGTTACATATTGTGTTTTAGCACCAGAACACACACTTGTTCAAGAAATTACTAGTAAAGAAAAACTTGAAGAGGTTCTTAAATATAAGGAGAACTGTGAAAGAAAATCAGATTTAGAAAGAACAGAATTAAACAAAGAAAAAACAGGTGTGTTTACAGGAGCCTATGCTATAAATCCATTAACTAATAAAAAAGTGCCTATATGGATAAGTGATTATGTTTTAGTTGGCTATGGTACAGGAGCTATTATGGCAGTACCTGCACATGACGAAAGAGATTATGAATTTGCTAAAAAGTATAACTTAGAGATTATACCTATAATTGAAGGAGGTAATATAGATAAAGAAGCATACATCGGTTCAGGAAATTATATAAATTCTCCGCTTCTAGAAGGAATTAATAAAAATGAAGAAGCTATAGAAAAAACAATCCAATATTTAGAAAAAAATAAATTAGGGCATCGACAAATAAGTTATAAAATAAGAGATTGGATTTTTGCTAGACAAAGATATTGGGGTGAGCCAATACCAATAGTTTATGATGAAAATATGACACCATATGCATTAGATGATGATGATCTGCCATTGATTTTACCTGAGTTAGATGATTATACTCCTAGTAAGACAGGTGCTTCTCCACTACAAAAGAAGACAGACTGGATAAATACTACTTATCATGGTAAAAAAGTTACAAGGGAATCATCAACTATGCCAGGATCAGCTGGATCAAGTTGGTATTTTCTTAGATATATAGATCCACAAAATGAAAAGGAAATAGGGAATCCAGAATTATTAAAACATTGGATGCCAGTAGATCTATATGTTGGTGGACCAGAACATGCGGTAGGCCATCTTCTATATTCAAGAATGTGGAATAGATATTTATATGAAAAAAATATTGCTCCTACAGAAGAACCATTTCAAAAATTAGTTCATCAAGGAATGATTTTAGGAGAAAATGGTATAAAAATGGGTAAAAGATACCCTAAATATTCAATAAATCCTAATGATATAATAGAAAAATACGGTGCAGATACTCTTAGAGTATATGAAATGTTTATGGGACCAATAGAAGCAGATAAACCATGGAATAATAATGGAGTTGAAAGTGCACAAAAATTCTTGGACAGAATATGGAGACTATATAATAGTGATAAAATAGTAGAACAAGAAAACCCTAATTTAGATTTTATATTTAATAAGACTGTAAAAAAAGTTACTGATGATTATGAAAGTTTAAATTTCAATACTGCAATTAGCCAAATGATGATTTTTATAAATGAAGTCTATAAAGAAGAATGTTTTCCACATAAATATGCTGAAGATTTTATAAAATTATTAAATCCTGTCGCACCATTTATTTCTGAAGAAATTTGGCAACTATTAGGACATAAAGAAACTATTGCATATGAAAAATGGCCTACATATGATGAGTCTAAACTTGTAGAAACTGAAAAAACAATTGCAGTCCAAGTAAATGGTAAAGTACGTGCTACTATAACAATAAATGTTAATGATAGTGAAGAAGTAGTTAAAGAAAAAGCTTTAGACCAAGAAAATGTAAAGAAATTTACTGAAGGCAAAGAAATAGTTAAGATCATTGTTATCAGAGGTAAAATAGTAAATATAGTTGTTAAATAGTTTTAAACAAGCAAAGTGGAAAAAGATAATTCTCTTTGCTTTTTTCCACAATTTTTGTGGATAAACTATTTTAAAATATAGTAGAAAGGCTGTGACTATATGAAAGTAAAAATATTCGACTATGAAGATGAGAGTGATTTACAAAAAGCAATGAATGAGTTTTTAGGTGATTTAGATGGAGAAGTTGTAGATATTAAATATGCCGTTAGTTCTTTTCCTAGTGGAGAAGAGCAGATATATTGTTTTTCTGCTATGATAATTTACTATTAAAAAGACAAAAGAAAAATAACATACTAAGTTATTTTTCTTCCTCCTATTATTATCTCTCTTATTTAACAATAAATAAGACATCTAATTCTTGAATTAGATGCAAACCAATCACTTTTGAAAGCATCTATTCTTATTGCAAATCTCTTTGCTAAATACATAATATCATAATTTTATATTAATGTCAAAGTATCAGGTATGAATTACTTAAATATAGTTTTAACTCCTAAATACTCTGGGAAATATTTTCTTGCCATATTGGTATATTTAGGATTAATTACTAAATCATACTCTCCAACTAATTCAATAACTTCTCCTCCAAAGTTCTTTTTATAGTTGTATGAATTTTTTAATTTATTATTAGAAGCAGTAATATCACCAATTTCATATAAATTATAATACTTATAACCATTCTCTATTGCATACCTAATCATCTCATAATGAAGTGTATAAGAAGCATCTAATTTATTATACTCATCTACAATTCCACCATTTAATGCCACAACTTCATTACCAATGGTTATAAACATATAAATACCCATACTAACATCATCGCTACATTTAGAAAAATATTCTTTTAAACTCTCTAATCTTTTAATCTCTTCTTCATCTTCAAGTTCTTTATCAATAAAGTATTCTGCTGTCATCTTTGAATTATGATAGTTATTTATTCTAACTTCTTTTTCTTTTCTTACCTCTGAAATCATCTTATCAATATTGCTGGTAACTTCATCTTTCTTAAAATAAACTTCCATAAACTTAATATTACCATCAAAAGTCTGTTTTAAGTCTAGATAGAAAGTTTTAGTAGGGACGATAGTATTATACTTTCTACTTTCATTATTAATAATATCTATAAATTTATCTATATCCTTAAAATCAAAGTCTCTTACTTTAAATCCTAGTCTTTCATTTCTTCTAACCGTCTGCCTTGCTTTAGGACTAAAGTTATTAAAGATATCATCTATAGTCTTCTCTTTTAAATTAATTCTACTGAGCCATTTAGGTTGTATTTTATCATTAACCTTAATAAAGTTAGCATTAGTAAGATTAACCTCTACAAAGTCATTATAGACTCCACCTTCTATGATATTTCCTTCATTATCTCTATCTCTTACTAAAATATAAGGATCTATCTTTAAAAAGACACCATGTTTTTCTATAATAAACTTTTTAACTTCTTCAGTGAACTCTTTTAATAGTTCTTCATTCTTATAATCTATTAAAAATCCACGAGGAGCATAGAATAATCTCTCCTTACCTTTTTTTCTCTCATAAGAAAGAAGTAAACTCGCTCCTACTAAACGTTCTTTAATAAATCCCCCTACATAATAAGCATGGAATTTATCTCCTTCCATAAATCTCCCCCAAGAACTTGTTTGTTGAAAACTACTTAAGGGGTGATTAAGAGCATAGCTATCAAACTCTTTTCTTGTTAATTCTCTAAGTTCCACAAAATCACCTCTATCTTCTTTAATTATACAAGTTACTTTAAAACTTTTCAATAATATGGTATTATATTTAAAGAAATTGGAGGATGTAACATGGCAAAAACAAAGACAAAGAAAAATAAAGAATTAAAACAAAATTCCTTTCTAAATGGAGCCTTTATTGCCACATTAGGTATAGTAGGTAGTAAAATACTAGGTATGCTTTATGTAATACCATTTTATGCAATTATTGGAGGACAGGGAGGAGCCTTATATGGTTACGCCTATACAATCTATAACTTATTTCAATCTTTATCCTGTGCAGGTATTCCTAATGCCATTAGTAAAATAATTAGTGAATATCAGACCTTAGGTTATTATAATGCTAAAGAGAAAGCTTTTAAACTAGGTAGACGACTTGCCATTATTATGGGAATTACAATCTTTATAATTCTCTTTATCTTCGCTCCTGATATTGCCAAAGCGATTCTTGGAGACTTAGAAGGTGGTAATACACTAGAAGATGTAACAATGGTAGTAAGAGTAATTGCCACTGCTATACTTATTGTACCAACACTTAGTATTTATAGAGGTTATTTAGAAGGACATAAATTTATAACCCCTCCAGCTATTAGTCAAGTATTAGAGCAATTAGTAAGAGTAATTATTATAGTAGCAGGTAGTTTCTTCGCTATTAATGTCTTTAACTTATCTTTACAAACAGGAGTAGGAGTTGCCGTATTTGGTGCAACAACAGGAGCGATATTCGCTTATTTCTATTTATTAGATAAAGTAAGAAAAAACAAAAAACAACTACATGAAAAAGCTCTTGATGTAGATGAACCAGTAATTAAAACTAAAGAAATATTAATAAAAATATTCTGGTATGCCTTACCTTTCATTATGATAGATGTCTTTAAATCTTGTTATGACTTTATTGATATGACAACTATTGTTAAGACCATGGTAAATGATATTGGCTATACTACCACTCAAGCTGAAAATATTATGAGTGTAATATCTACTTGGGGAAATAAAATCAATATGATAATTGTTTCTATCTCAACAGGTATCATTGTAAGTTTAATACCAAATTTAACTTCAGCATCTGTTAAAAAAGACAAAAAAGATATTCATCATAAGATAAATCAAACTCTACAAGTATTACTATTCATATCAGTTCCTATGACTTTAGGACTATCTTTCTTAAGTGAACCTGTCTGGGAAGTATTCTATGGTAATAATAGTGCATATGGAGCCGTTATAATTAAATACTTTGTCTTTGTCGCTTTAACAATATCAACTTATACAGCTTTAGTATCAATAGTACAAGTCTTAAAATACTATAAAGAAGTTTTAATTTCTCTAGTAGTAGGAGTATTAATAAAATTAGTATTAAATGTTCCTCTAATAAATTTTTTCCATAACTTAGGTTTTGTCCCAGTATACGGTTCAATAACTGCAACTATACTAGGTTATGCCGTAGGAATTATTCTATGTTTAATCTTCCTAAGAAGAAAATGCGGTGTAAGTTATATGCCAACAGTTAAACTATTAGGTAAAATACTTCTAGCAGATGTTGCTATGCTTATTGTATTATCACTTGTAAAACTAGTAATACCAATCACATCATCAGTAAGATTACTAAACATTCCAATAATTGTTATCTATGCTCTTGTTGGTGTATTAGTATATTTCTTTGTTTCACATAAATTTAATTTAATAGAAGAAGTATTTGGGAGTAAACTAATAAATAAGATAACTAGTAAGTTTAGGAGGAAATAAAATGACATTAAAAGAAATAGATGTTAAGATGTTTGAAGATTATACTAAAAAAAGCCCCTATAGGACTTTTATGCAAACAGAAGAAGTAGGAAAATTAAGGAAGTTAAATGGTTGGACAGCCTACTACTTAGGACTATATAATAATGATAAACTAGTTGGAGCGACTCTTCTAGTAGGTAAGAAAAGACACTTTAATAAGTATGAATTTTATGCCCCACGTGGACCTTTAGTGGATTATTCTGATGAGAAAACTCTAACAAAATTTTTAAAACTACTAACAAATTTCGTCAAAAAACATCAAGGCTATGTTCTAAGAATAGACCCTTATGTACCTTACAAAGAACGTAACGGTAAAGGAGAAATAATTAAAGATGGTTATGATAACACAAACATTGTAAACACTATTTTAAATACAGGATTTACTAGTGTGACTTATGATGATAGAGAACAAGTAACCTTTATGTATGCTCTAGATACTAAAGATAAAACAGAAGATGAAATAATGAAAAATATGAAATCTAACACTAGAAATCTAATTAGAAAAAATATAAAAAATGGAATAGAGATAGTAGAACTAACAAAAGATAATTTAGATGAATTTTATAAAATAATGCAAAGTACTGGTTCAAGAAAAGGATTTGATATTAGAAATATTAACTATTACCAAAACATGTATGACTTGTTTAGTAAGAAAAATGAAATAAAATATTTAGTAACTAAACTAGATTTATCTAAATATATTAAAATGCTAGAAAATGAATTAGAAAGTAATATTGATAAGAAGAATAAGCTTAGTGATAATAAAAATAATGATGGTAAAAGAAAAGCTTTAGATGAGACTATTAATGGTTTGAATAAGAAGATAGAATTAGCGAAGGAAGAAAAAGAAAAATATGGAGATGTTATCACTCTATCAGGTTCTATGTTCATAATGACTAAACCGGAAGTAGTATATCTATCTAGTGGTAATTATGAAGAATTCTTATCTTATAATTCACAGTACTTAATCCAGTGGGAAATGATTAAATATGCTATTAATAATGGCTATGATAGATATAACTTCTATGGGATACCTAATACCTTTGATGATAAAAATGATAAAGACTATGGTATCTATGAGTTTAAAACAGGTTTTAATGGCTATATAGAAGAGTTAATAGGTGAATTTGAAATAAAGACATCTCCAGTTTATTATTTAATAAAATTAATCCATAAAATAAGACATTAGTTAGAATTAATAAAGGTGGGATGTATATGAAATTATATGAGAAATTATTACATAATAATAATTATAGAGAAACAGTAAAAAAAATTGAAAATATAAGATTTATAACTGACGGCAAATGGGATTGGGAACACGGTTTAGGACATTATAAAAGGGTAGCTCAATTTACAAAAGAAATATTATCTCAATTAAAGGTTGATGAAAGAACTATTGAATTAGGTATGGTAGCTGCCCTTTTGCATGATATTGGTTTAGTAAAAGGAGATAAAATAGACCACGCCATTGAAAGCAGTAAAATATTTATGAACTATCTTGATAAAGATGATATTTCAAAAGAGGAAGAAGAAACTTTAAAGCAAGCTATCAGTGATCATTCTAAAGGAAATAATATTAAATCTATAATAGGACTAGCTCTTGTTTTGGCAGATAAGTTAGATGTAACTTATCACAGAACAGAGAATTCAACTATTCAGGATACTATGAATAAAGAAATACAAAAAATTAAAAAAGTTACTATTAAAATTACAAATGAAGATTTAATGATTAATTATACAACTGATGACGACTTCAATTTAAATATCTTTAAAGAATGGCCTAAAGCAATAACTATTCCCTATAAAGCATCTAAATACTTAAATAGAAAATTTATATTTAAAATTAATGAAAATAATATAGATATATCAAGTTTTATAAATAATTAGGAGGACTTATGATAAAATTATTACAATGGAACATTTGGAATAATGAAGATATAGATAATATCATTAAAGAACTAAAAAGAATAGATGCAGACATTGTGTGTATTCAAGAATTAGCAATTAAAGATGATAATGATATAAAAATAAGAAAACTAAAAGAATTATACTCTTACATCCATTATGAGAAAGCAGATACATTTTTAGATGGTTATAGCCAGTGTAATGCTATTCTATCAAAGTATCCTTTATATGACAAAAGTTATACTTATGTTCAAAAGCCTACTGATAATAAGAATGACTACTCTAAAGAAGGAAGAGTATATGTAGAAGCTAAAGTAAAGATAAATGATGAAGAATTAACCATAGGTGCTACTCATTTATCTTATACAGATAGATTCATAGAAACTGAAGAAAAAGATAAAGAAGTGACTAATCTTATTAATTGTATAAAAAAAGATAAATATATCTTAACAGGTGATTTTAATACTCATAAAACTTCTAAATATATAAAACGGTTAGAAGAAACCCTAATAAATAATGATACCTCTAATACTTGGACTACAAAACCTTTTTCATATAATGGCTTCACAGAAACAGAGTTAAATTGGAAGTTAGACTATATATTTACTAGTAAAGATATTAAAGTTAAAGAAACAAAAGTAGTAGATACTGAATACAGTGATCACTTGCCAATACTACTAACATTCGAAATGTAAAAAAGTTATTCCATTAAACCGGAATAACTTTTTATCATCTTTTAATATTCTTAAGTTTATGATAAAGAGCATAACTAATCTTATAAGCATGATACCAGAAAGGACTAATAATAAGATCAAATTCCCCAATTAGTTCTACTACTTGACCTCCAAAACTTTTCTTAAATAGATATAGTCCAAGTAAAGGATTATTCTCACTAAAGTCTCCTGTAATACCATAGAAGTTATATGTATCATACCCATTATCTATCGCATACTTAACACCTGCAAAATGAAGAGTATAAGCAGATTGAAAACTCATAAGTTCTGCTTTAGAACCACCATATAGTGATAATACTTCTTTACCATAGATTAAGAATAGAATTCCTCCAAGTATAGGCTTATCTCCATACTTTTCTTTCATATCTTTAGTTTTTTCAATATTTTTTTGTAATCTCTTAATCTCATTTTTTTCAAATTCTTGTTTACTATGATACTTCTTCTCATTCATAGGTTTACTTTTATCTTCATACTGTTTCTTCCTTGCTTTAATAGACTTTTCTAAAGCTTCTATTTCTTTTTTCGTATTTTCTATCTCTTCATCAAAATCTATCTCTGCAATTAATATTTTCAAAATACCATCATCATGCAAACTATCCCACATATTTTCATAATATGATAAAGGTCTATCAATAAATTCACGACGTTCTCCAGTATGTTGCATAATATCTTTAAATATAGGTAATTCATCCCTTGTAATCTCTCTTACCTTTACACCAAGTCTTTCATTCTTTCTTAAAATCTGTCTTGTCTTAGAATCCATATCCTTCATAACATCATCGACAGTTCTATCTTTAACAGTAATAGTATGCATCCATCTAGGTTGTAAGGCATCTTGCATTAAGTTAAAACCAAAATGTTTATAACTAAGCTTCTTTAAATTATCAACAGTATCACTATTATCTATACCATCTTTAACTAAATCCCCATTTAAATCTCTTTGCTTATACATAACATAAGGATCTATCTTAACAAATATACCTTCCTTACTTTTAACAAACTTCTTAACTTCTTCTGTGAACACTTTTAATAAATTATAGTCATGATAATCTATCAAAAAACCTCTAGGTGAATAAAACATATACTTCTTAACAATAGGTACACGCTTTGCAAGAAGTAAAGCCGCCGCCTTTATCTCCTCTTCATCATATAAACCTACAACATAATGCTTCCAACCATTATGTTCCTTTAATTTAGCCCAACCTTTAGTCTGATGAAAAGTCACTTCATCAGTAGTTAAAGCAAAGTTCTCTAACTCTTCAAAACTAATCTCTTTCAATTTCATCTTTAAGTTCCTTCTTCTTTCTTTTCTTAATCATATTTCGATAAATTGGTACTACCTTAGTAAAAGCAAAGTAGTAAAGAGGTTTAACTACATAATCAAACTCTCCCATAAACTCAACATAGTCCCCTCCGAATTTTCTCTTAAACTCGTGTAGACCAAGTCTAGGATTATCTTTAGATAAATCCCCAATAGTACCAAACTGATCATATATCTTTAATCCTCTATCTTTACAAAACTTTAAATGTTCATAATAAGTATGATAATTAACATAAGTTTCAGTTAGAATATTATGATTTCCTGCATAAAGTACCCAAGCCTTATCACCATATTCTAAAATCATATGAGCAGAAAGAATTACCTCTTCTCCATATTCTTTTAAATAATTATTATATTTCTCTACTTCTTTTTCTAAATTTTCTTTTTGTCTAGAAAGTTCCTTAAGCTTATTCTTAGCACTCTTAGACATATTCTCCTTAGGAAGCTCATCTATCTTTTTATTAACTTCCTCTAAATCACTACTTAATACTTCCAAACTATCTTTAATATTAACTTTACCTAAAAATAAAGTTGCCTTATTATCTTCATTAAATAATTTATATAGAGTCTTATAATAATCAATCCCATAAGAAACAAAATCTTTTCTAGACTCCGTTAACATCATTAAATGATAAAAAGTTGGTATATCTTTTTCTGTTCCTATTTCAACTTTAGTCTTAAGTTTTAATGACTTGGCAATCCTTTGTTTCGTTGTCTTAGAAAAGTGACTCTCAATTTCTTCCATAGATTGATTTAAATCAATTCTAAAAGTATACCTAGGTTGTGCACTTTCAAAATTTTTAGTAAATCCCATATGCTTATAACCTAGTCTAAGTAACTCATTATAAATATTTTTATCTCTAGATTCTACTTCTGTAACTTCACCTTTATAGTCTTCCTTCTTCCAGATAATATCAGGATCAATCTTTACGTAAATTGCCTTCTTCCTCTTAGCAAACTTAACAATCTCTTCTGTAAACTTATCTAGTATCTTTTTGTCACTAAAGTTAATTAAATACCCTCTTGGTGCATATAAATAGCATAATCCTAAAGGAAGACTTTTCTTAAGTAAAAGAGTCGCTCCTACTATTGTTCCATCATCATCAAGTCCTAAATAATAAGGAGTAAGGCCTCTTTCTTTCTTAGAAAGCTGTCCCCAATCATAAGACTGTAAAAAATGACTCTTATAAGGATTAGTCTTTACAAAATTTTCATATTCATTTTTCTCTAAAACTCTTAATTCCATTCTTATCACAACCTATATAAAGTATAATTTATTTGCTGGTAACTGTCAATTTTAGTATACCCCAAAATAAAAAAAATAGTAATTTAACCTAAACTAATGCTATAATATAAGTAAATTAAAGAAAAGGAGAATAACACATATGGAAAATTTTGATTTGTTATTTGAGAAAATGAATGATAATTATAACTATTTACAAACAATAATGGGAGCAGTTTACGAAAAAGTAAAAGAAAATCCTGAAGATGAATATGGTAGGGAACTTTTAGAATCATTAGGTAATCTTGGAAAAAGAATGCTATCTACAGAAGAGTCACTTGTTGTATCTTATGGATCAACTGATGAAGCGATAAACTTAATGGATAGAATAAATGATAAAAAGCAAGCTTTAACAACAAGTTTAGAAGAGACTACTATGGGAAAAAGATTATAAAAAAAGAACGATTAAGTTCTTTTTTACAATGCAATAATTAAAATAATAGCAACTATTCCTAGAATAGCAATTACTAAACCATTTCTTTTCGCTTGTTTTATTTTTGAAGTATTATTACTGTCTTCTTTCTTTACACATTTACTTGGCACAATAAACATAAACAAGCCTAAAATTGCAATTAATATCATTAATAATATGCCGATAATATTATAGCCATCCATTTTTATACCTCCCTCTTAATAGATTTTAGTAATTCTTTTTGTATTTTTATAATATACAATAGTAACATAGTTACTATATTTTGTAGAAACTCTATATGCATCATCCTTAGAAATTTCCATTATATGTTTATTAGCGTTTTCATCTTCACCATTAATATAATATTTTGTTTCAACTATTCTGTTTGTCATTTTTTTAGTTACTATATAATCATATAATTCTATTTTCGTTGGCCCATTAATTATATCTAAAACAATGTTTTTAGAAAGCAATATTCCTATTCCAAAACATAAAATAATAAACATAACAACTATAATTTTATTATAACCAACATTTTTCTTAATAACTTTAAATAATCTATAAATAATATATCCTAATATTATTAAAATAATTAAACTATCAAAAATTTCATCAAGTAAAACTAAATTACCTGATTCAGGTAATAAAACCTCTCCACCTAAAATGATTGCTAATATAATAATACAAATAATCATATCTTTTGTAAAAAACTTTTCTTTTTTCATAATTCACCTTTTTATAAAGTAAAGAATAAAATTGCACCTGTTAAAATTGCTATAATAGCTCCTATACGCTTAGCTCTAAAAACTTTTCTATCATCAAACTTATCCTCTTTTTTCACGAATATAGAAGGTGTACAAAACATTAAAATGCCAACAACCATAATAATTATTAAAACAATCCCAACAACCATTTCTAAAATTACACTCCAATTCACATTATCATCACCTCAAATCTAACATTAATATAAAATGGGAATTAAATCAATAGTAATTATTTTTATTGACAGTAGTTTACATTAAACATTATAATAAAGAAAAGGGATGAAAATATGAGAAAAAGAAAGCTTGTTCTTATTATAATAATCATAATTTTATTTGTTTTTTTATTATTCAAAAGTGATATGTTCAAAGAGACAAAAGAAAACATGTTAAATATAACTAAGGATTTAGTAGAAGATATTGATAGCAGAGATTATGAAGAAATAAAAACAATTTTAAAAAAAGAAGATGGAAGTGAATTATCAGATGAAGAAATAACCAATTTTTTACTTAATACTGGACTATACCGAATTATATTAGTTGATGAAGAAGAATATAATTATAAAACAAGTGCAAACTTTTTTGACACAAAAACAGGTAGTATATTATTCTCTTTTAAAGCTGCAGATGGGCAGACAATACCTAATGTAATCAATTATGTACGCAAAGGAATAAAAGAATATTTGGTAGCAGAAGATTATAAAAGAATAAATAAAGAAAAAGAAAAATATTATAGGGACTTTCTAAAAATAAAAGTTACAATTAAGGAGTAATAAGAACACTCCA